>JBKHVM010000080.1:0-9442 GCA_046570065.1 Bdellovibrionia bacterium | reverse complement strand
TCGTAAGGCACACGCGGGGATTTTCTGCGCAGTGGGGGCACAGCTTACTTAGCCAGGGAAGGGGGCTCCAGTTCTAGGTTTCCTGTGGAGGTTTAGCCTTCTAGCGCAGCCGCGGAGAGAGTGTTTATGGTTTTTTGGAAGGTGTTATCGAGTGGAGCTTCGAGGGTGAGGGTTTTGTTTTTGTAGGGCATGATGAGGCGGTGTGCGTGTAGAAACATGCGATCTGTGTTGTAGAGTGTTGCTATTTTTTTGTTGTAGGTCGGGTCGTTGTATCTTGGGTCGCCAACGATGGGGTGTTTGTTGATGGCGGCGTGTTTGCGAATTTGATGTTGTCTTCCTGTTTTTATCAGGCAGGTTGCGAGAGTCATAAATTTGTTTTGTTTATCTATGGTGACAATCGTGGAGCAAGGGAGACGATCGCTCGCTTTTCCTTGGGGATTTTTTCTTCCTTCAGCCTTGTCTGTTAGCTTTTGATTCCATTCAAAAGTTGTAGGCCCCGTTATTGAGCCTCTGAGGAGGGCCAAGTAATACTTTTGTGAATTTTCTGAAGATAAAATTGTCATCATTTGCGTGGGGTTGTTTTTTGTTAGAACTAATACTCCACTAGTTTCTTTGTCTAAGCGATGGGCCAAGTGGTAGCTAGGATAGAAATCCAAAACACAGGGTTCGCTGGGGGTGCCGTTGTGAACTGAGAGGCCCACGGGCTTGTTCACAACTATAAACTCATCTTCTTCTAGGATTATCTCTGGCTTCATGGTTCATTACTATGACGAAACTCAGTTCGGGACAAGGTCCATTGCTATGGCGAGACAAGTCAGACTGTAGTCAATTATTGCCAGAACAAGGATTCCGTCGATAGGCTAAAGAAAATGAGGAGAACCTTATGGCTGAGCGCGCTCCACAACTCGAAATGAGTCTTTCTGATTTAGCAGATTTTCTGAACCTTGATCTCAAAGAGGTCAAAGAACTAGTTGTAAAAATCACTGATCAAAAACTGACCAGTCCATTTGTTGCCCCAGAAGTCGTCCGTGAAATTCTCAAGCAGAAGGGCGTTCGCCTCAAACCGCAAGTTCTCTCCTTTCAGATGCTAAAAGGTGGAGTTGCCAAAACAACGACAGCTTTAAATTTTGGAATTCGAGCGCACATGTATGGAGCTCGTGTTTTATTCGTGGATTTGGATCAGCAAGCCAATCTTTCATTCGCTCTTGGCTTTAACGATGAAGAGGCTCCCGTCTGGGTTGATATCGTCGAAAAGAAAAAGAACATCGAAGAGTGCGTTGTGCGACTTGAAGAAGGTTTCGATCTCATCCCCTCAAGTTTAAACAACTCGGTTTTGGACCGCGTGTTGTTGAATTCAAACCGCAACTGGGCGCAAGCCGTGGCCGGCCCTCTTGCCAAAATTAAACATCGTTATGATCTTATCATCATCGATACGGCCCCAGCTCTTAGTGCTACGAACACAGCTGTGGCAGTGGCCAGTAATAAAATCATTTTGCCAGTGAATCCAGATCGTTTCTCTTATATGGGCTTAAAAAAGAGCATCGAAGAACTTGAAATGATTCAAGAAGATTTTAAAACTCAATTCAAGTTACAAATTCTTTTTACCAAGTTTGATGCTCGCGAAAAACAAAGCCACGAAATTTGGCAAAAGTGCTCTGAAGATTTTGCTGAAAAAATGCTTAAAACTTATATTCGCAGCTCAACCGAAGTCAAAAACACCATCGCCACTGAAAAAACACTTTTTGCAGGCAAAAATCCTGTTAAGAATGATTTTGACAATATCACGCGCGAGATACTCGCATTGGGAGTTTAACAATGAGTCAGCACAAAGAAACCAACAAGCGACGTCGTCGTCCAGGTCGTGATCCAGAAGAAACAATTGGGAGCTCTGTATCTTCCCCAGAGGAGACAGAGGCGAAAGAAGAGCAAGTTCAGTCAAACGCAGCACAAACTTCCACTCAGGAGTTTGTAGATGCTCATGAAGATACAATGGCAGCAAACGCTCACCACACAAGCTCTGAGGAGCAAACTTCTGCAACTCAGCAGAACGGCCATGACGGTTGGGGAGATGATCTTGAGGAGCCATCAAACCACGACGAAAAAACACGTTTAGAATTTTATGGTAGTGAGTTGATTCGCTTAAAGGCGCCAAAAGTCATGGAAGTTGCTGACCAAGTTGTTCACGATTGGACCCATGACGGATCATTTGAAGGTTTGCCAGTGGGGCACCCTTTGGCGCAAATTGCAGTGGCTAAGGGATTACAAACAGCCAAGCAAGTTGAACGCAAGTTAGAAGAAAAGGGTGTGTTTGCTTTGGCGAAAATGGGCATTGAACTTGCTAAATCTAAGTTAAAAAATAAATAATATGAGTCGCGAAAATAGAATTCGTCATATTCTTACAGAGAATCTAAAGCCCAGTGTCTTGGGGATTGAAAATGAATCTCATCAGCATGCGGGCCCGGCAACTGAAACTCATTATAAAGTTTTGGTTGTTGCCGATTGTTTTAAGGGGTTAAGCAGAATTGAGCGGCAAAGAAAAGTGCAGGATCTCTTGAATGAAGAATTCTCTCAAGGGCTGCATGCGCTGACTCAGAGAGCTTTGACTCCAGAAGAGTATCAAGCGGGAGCCGGCGATGGTTTTGTTTCTCCGACCTGCCTGGGAAAACGTTAATTAAATTCTTGAAGTTTAGATTTTAACTCTGAAAGTAGACGCTTCACTTCATTGAGTTGCTCTTGCTCGGGTGACTCTTTTGTAGCCATTTGTTCTGTCAAAATTTCCCAAGAGTCCAAAGCTTTTCTAAGTTCGTTATCAACTTGCTTCCAAGCCGGAAGCTTTCGCTCTGTAGCTTTTTCTGTGGTTCTATCGCTGTTTTTATCTGCAGATTTTGTGGACAAAACATCTGGGTTCATAGCTGAAAGAGCTTCAGAGGGAGCATGTGTAGCTGCAACGCCAATAGAAGAAGTGGACGGGTGTTCACTTTTTTGTTCAGCTGCTGAGTTATTAATCTGAGATGCTCTGTCTAAGTCGCTATTCATCTGCTGCCTAGTCTTAACAATTGAAACGCATTTGACAAGTATTTTTAGCATGATAAAACTGCTTACTTCTCAACCAGATAGGAGAGTGCGAATGTCTCAAGAAATTATTTACACTATGAAAGGTGTTAGTAAGGTTTATCCTCCCAATCGTTATGTGCTCAAAGATATTTATCTCTCTTATTTTTATGGCGCCAAAATTGGTGTTCTTGGTCTCAATGGCTCGGGTAAATCCACTTTGCTCAGAATCATGGCA
Source organism: Bdellovibrionia bacterium (assembly GCA_046570065.1). Classification (GTDB taxonomy): domain Bacteria; phylum Bdellovibrionota; class Bdellovibrionia; order Bdellovibrionales; family Bdellovibrionaceae; genus JBKHVM01. The sequence continues at coordinate 6,153 of JBKHVM010000080.1, read as the reverse complement.
GGTGTTGACAAGGATTTTTTAGGCGAAGCTTTTCCATCAAAAACAATGAAAGTTGGTTATTTAGAGCAAGAGCCGCATTTAGATGAGAGTCTTACTGTAAAAGAAAATATTTTTGCAGGCATGGGGGAATTGCCTAAGGTCATGGCAGAGTACAATGCCATCAATGATAAGTTTTCTGATCCAGATCTTTCTCCTGAAGATATGGAAAAACTCATCGAGAAGCAGGGAGTTCTTCAAGAGAAAATCGAAGCTCTTGGTGGGTGGGAAGTAGATCAAAAAATTGAAATGGCCATGGATGCTTTACGTTGTCCAGATGGAGATTTACCGATTCAGAACCTCTCTGGGGGTGAAAAACGTCGTGTGGCATTGTGCCGCTTGATCATGAGCAATCCCGATATTCTTTTGTTAGATGAACCAACAAATCACTTAGATGCAGAGTCTGTAGCGTGGTTAGAGCAGTACTTGGCTAAGTTCCCAGGTACTGTGATCGCAGTCACTCACGATCGTTATTTCTTGGACAATGTGGCTGGCTGGATTCTCGAACTTGATCGAGGCGAGGGTATTCCTTGGAAGGGTAATTACTCTTCATGGTTAGAGCAAAAAGACAAACGCATGGCTCAAGAACAAAAAGATCAGGCACGTCGCAATAAGACTCTTGAACGAGAGTTGGAATGGATTCGTCAGGGAGCTAAGGCCAGACAAGCGAAGTCAAAGTCGCGTATATCTGCTTACGAAAATCTTTTGAAAGAACCAAGTCCAGAGAAGTTGCAGGAACTTTCTATTTATATTCCACCAGGGCCTCGTTTGGGCGATGTGGTGGTTGAAGCTAAGAATGTAACAAAAGCCTACAACGGCAAAGTTCTTTTGGATGATGTGAGTTTCACTATTCCTAAAGGAGCAATCGTCGGGGTGATTGGACCTAATGGTGTCGGTAAGTCGACACTGTTTAAAATGATTGCCGGAAAAGAAAAGGCTGATAGTGGCGAGTTTAATGTCGGTCAAACCGTCAAGTTGGCTTACGTTGATCAGACACGTGAGACTTTAGATCCAAATAAGTCTGTCTTTGATGAGCTCTCTGAAGGTAAAGATGTCATTGCTCTTGGAGGCAAGGAGATTAATGCGCGTCAGTATGTGTCGTGGTTCAACTTTTCAGGAACTGATCAGCAAAAGAAAGTGGGCACACTTTCGGGTGGGGAACGGAACCGTGTGAATTTGGCAAAAATTCTTAAGCAGGGTGCAAATTTATTGCTTCTCGATGAGCCGACCAATGATTTGGATGTCAACACCATGCGAGCTCTCGAGGAAGCGTTGCTTGAGTTTGGTGGAAGCGTTATTGTGATTTCCCATGATCGTTGGTTCTTGGATCGTATTTGTACGCATACTCTTGCCTTTGAAGGGGATTCGAAAGTTTTCTTCTATCCTGGAAGTTTCTCTGAATATGAAGAAGATCGTAAGAAGAGAATGGGTGAAGATGCAGCTCCCAAAAGAGTTCGCTTTAAAATGATCCAAGCATAGACTGGCAATGGAATCTAAACGCCGTAGTTCTTGGATATTAGCCGTTCTTTACCTCTTTGCATTGGCCTTAGTGGCAACTCTATGGGCTCCTTCTGAGCCCATAGACCCTTGGGGGCTGGTCAACCTGCAAAAGCTCCTGTGGATGTTTTTTGCACTTTCTTTTATCCAATTTTTAGGTGCGATTTTAAATTTTCTTTTTGGGCTTAATGCCGGGATGATGCTCACGGGGTTTCTCGCTGGTCTTGTTTCGTCGACGGCGCTCACTGTGAGCCTATCTCAAGAATCTCGGCATAAAAAGCACGAACCAGAGACGGTAGCTGTGGCAGCTTTGATTGCAGGGAAAATTGGCGTTTTAGTCGAGGCCATTTTTTTAATAATTGCAGCTGATGGTGGGGCGTTTCGTGAGGTTGCGTCCATTTTGATTGCTCCCACATTATTATGTGGGGCTCTCTTGTTGATGTTAGCAAAGCGACAAAAGACAGTTATTTCGACGAAGCTCCCAGTAAGTCCTATCCAGTACCGCAGTGTTTTGCGTCTCACTCTCTTTATTGCTGGGATCTTAGGTCTCACGCGTATTGCGTTTAATCTTTTTGGCGAGTCAGGTGTCTTAGTTGCCAGTTTTATTGTCTCACTTTTTGAAGTTCATGGTGCTTTGATAACCGCAGCTCAAATGTTTGATTTGCAGACGATTTTAGAGCCAACTTTTAAATTGATGGTGGCCCTAGCATTGAGTGCTGCTGCAATCTCAAAGATTTTTATCATGTTTTTTATAGGACAAAAGACTTTTGCTCTAAAGGGTTCTGTAGCCATGTTTTTATTTATAGCAAGTGTGTGGGTTGGTTTTTTGTTCTAACTCTGAGGCCCGATCTTATGGGGTTGCAGTGAGGGCGACAGCCTCTAGCTGCTGAATCATACTTTTTAGCTGTAAAAAACTATGAACGTTGCCACCACTGTCAGGGTGGAGTTTTTTTGCAAGGCTTCTGAAGGCCCGCTTTAAATCAGCTTTATCAAAAAGAACTCGAAGTTCAAATCCTTGTTCGTTAAGCCAGTAATAGGCAGAAATCTGATCCGCAGACCAGTGGGCTGGAAGGGTTGGAGTGACAATAGTCGTTTCTGCTGAGGGGTGAGTGCTCTTTTTATATCCCTTGGTGGAAGTAGTTTTAAATTGATAGCGAGGAATTTGCCCCAAGAGATAGGCAAAATGGGCAGGTGCCACTGGTTCAAAGTGGCTAGTGGAGCCAGAGGGCTCACTTGAAATTAGCTTTTCATTCAGTATTTTTTTAAAGCTAGTTCCAGTCTGCATGTCTCTTTTTCGGTCGTTTTCTTTGGGTCTTAGAGGGGAAAAAGGTCTATTTTCCGTCAAAAAATGAAGATTTTGAGAGGGAGAAAGGGCATTTTGGGAGGGGAAATAGACATTTTCAGAGGAGAAAAGTCCCTTTCTATAGGGAAAAACGCAAAAAAATGATATTTTTATGTTTTTTGTATTGGACAAACGCCTCGACTTTCATACACACTATGAACGTCGGAACACAAAACATAAACATGGAGGAATCCGAAGATGGCAAAAGCCAAAAAAGCGACTACAAAGAAAGCTGCTGCAAAAACAACTAAGAAAGCTGCTAAGCCTGCTGCTAAAAAAGCAACTGCTAAGAAAGCAACTGCAAAGAAAGCTGCTCCTAAAAAAGCTGCTAAGCCTGCAAAGAAAGCTGCTACTAAGCGCAAGCCAAACCCAGCATTCATGAAAGCTTTAATGCCTTCTGCTGCTTTAGCTGCAGTTGTTGGTAACAAAGCAATGCCACGCACTGAAGTTGTTAAGAAGCTTTGGGACTATATCAAGAAGAATGGTCTTCAAGACGCTAAGAACAGAAGAAACATCAATGCAGACGCAAAACTTAAAGAAGTTTTCGGCGGCAAAACTACAGTTTCTATGTTCGACATGACTAAGCTTGTTTCTAAGCACCTTAAAGACGCTTAGTTCTTGCTTTAATGCACGAATAAAACCGAAAGCCTCCTCAGAAATGAGGGGGCTTTTGTATTTTTACCTTCCCAATAGAGAGTTCTCGTCTTTTTTTATGACTTATGTTAGAAATTCTCTATGATTAAGCCACTCTCTCTCGATGAAATAAAGCTCATGACCCAGTCCTGCAGAATTGCAGCAGACACTCTTGTTTACCTCGAAAAGTACATCAAGCCGGGGATTACCACTAATGAGATCGATTTACTTTGCAACGACTTCATGAAAACTAAAGGAGCAGAGAGTGCTTGCTTGGGTTATCATGGTTATCCGAAATACACTTGTACTTCAGTAAATGATGTTGTTTGCCATGGCGTGCCCCATGAGAACGAAGTTTTAAAAGAGGGTGATATCATCAATGTAGATGTGACAGCTCTCTATAAGGGTTTTTATGGCGATACCTCTCGTATGTATTTTGTTGGCCAGGTAAGCGATGAAGCCAAAGACATATGTGAAGTGGCAATGTTAGCTCGTGATAAAGGGATCGAGGCCATCACCCCTAATGGATTTACGGGAGATATTGGTTTTGAAACGCAAAAGTTTGTCACTCGTCGTGGATATACAACCGTTAAAGATATTGGTGGTCACGGAGTGGGGCGTAAGTTTCATGAAGAACCTTTTGTGCCGTCATTTGGCAAAAAGGGAAAAGGAGAACGATTAATTCCTTTTCATTGTATCACAGTTGAGCCTATGATTAACGGCGGTACGGATGAGATCGAGGAATTTTCAATTCCTAACTCAAATATTAAGTACTACAAAACAGCAGATCGCAAATTATCAGCCCAATACGAACATACTGTTTTGGTGACTGATACTGGTTATGAAATATTAACTCTCCCTTAAGGGAAATGAGGAAAAAATGGCAAATCTAACGACTAACGGAAAGACGCAAATGAAAAGCAAAAAAACTCCGGCAAAACTTAATAACAAAATGACGACTCCTGATTATCGCGTTTGTGCAGAAGCGATGAATGATCCTAAAAAGTTTGAAGAGTTAGCTCGTTGGGGCCGCGAAGAAATTAAAATTGCAGAAACAGAGATGCCAGGCTTGATGGCGCTTCGCAAAGAATATAAAAAGCAGCAGCCTCTAAAAGGTGCGCGTATTTCTGGTTGTTTGCACATGACAATTCAGACTGCAGTTTTGATTGAAACTTTGGTTGAACTTGGCGCTGAAATCCGTTGGTCTTCATGCAATATCTACTCAACACAAGACCATGCTGCAGTAGCGATGGCAGCGGCTGGCATTCCAGTTTTTGCATGGAAAGGTGAAACTGAAGCTGAGTTCAATTGGTGTATTGAGCAAACTATCACGGGTTGGGGCAAAGATGGCTTCAATATGATTTTGGATGATGGTGGTGATTTAACCAACATGATGCACGAGCCTCGTTTTGCAAAAGAGATGAAAAAGATCATCGGTATTTCTGAAGAAACAACGACTGGTGTTCACAATCTCGAGCAGATGTTGAAGCAAGGTAAATTAAAAGTTCCTGCAATCAACATTAACGACTCTGTTACTAAATCTAAATTTGATAATCTTTACGGCTGCCGTGAATCATTAGCTGATGGTTTGAAGCGTGCTACAGATGTGATGGTAGCAGGTAAAGTTGTTGTTGTTGCTGGCTACGGAGATGTGGGTAAAGGTTCTGCTCACTCTATGCGTGGTTTAGGTGCGCGTGTTCTTATCACTGAAATCGATCCAATCTGCGCTCTTCAGGCAGCAATGGAAGGTTTTGAAGTGGTAACGATGGAAGATGCAGCCCCTGTCGCAGATATTTTTGTAACTGCAACTGGCTGTACAGATATCATCACAGAAAAGCATTTTTCTAAAATGAAGAACAACGCCATTGTTTGTAACATCGGTCACTTCGATATCGAGATCGACATGGCATGGTTAAACAAAAACTCAAAGATGAGAGAAATCAAACCACAAGTTGATATTCACACTTTAAAAAATGGCAAGCAGATCATCGTATTGGCAAAAGGTCGTTTAGTGAACTTAGGCTGTGCTACTGGTCACCCAAGTTTTGTGATGTCAAATTCATTCACAAACCAAGTTTTGGCGCAAATCGAGTTGTTTATCAACCGCGACAAGTACCAAGAAATCGGAGTTTACCGCTTACCTAAGCACCTCGACGAAAAAGTAGCAGCTCTTCATTTAGAAAAGCTCGGTGTTAAGTTAACAAAGTTAACAACAAAACAAGCCAAGTACCTCAACATGAGCGCACAAGGTCCATTCAAACCCGAACACTACCGCTACTAAAAAAACAAAAGCAAAAACCACAAGGGGCCCCTACGGTCCCTTTTTTTATGCCTGAGTCCCCTCTAACTGCTGCCACCTGCAGGGCAGAGGTAACGCAAGACTCTCCGAGGAGGCGAGGCCCTCTGAACCTGGCACAAGCCTTCCTCCTCTTATTACCTTAGAGCCGCATCGCCTTCCACTACACTTAGGGGAGGAGACAGCTCAACAAAGCCCTCTGTGGGCTGGGACGCGCTCATCCATGAGCTAACCAACATCGCCACATCTACAAAGCATAAAGTTGGGGCTCCCCCTTAAAGCTCTCTGCTGCAGGGACATCCAGCAAACCGGAGGTGTTCGCCCGTTAGGGCGATGCTGGCTAGCTCAT
>JBKHVM010000079.1:0-9838 GCA_046570065.1 Bdellovibrionia bacterium | reverse complement strand
CAGCTGTGGCAGCTAAAGCAGCAAATGCAATTTCTCGCGCCCCGATAATTGCTGACTCAATTCGCCCTCGACCTTTTTCGTTATAGCGGAAAATGTTTTCGAGAACCATGATAGCATCATCGACAACAATACCAATCGCCAATGTGAGCCCCAACAACGTAAAAGTATTTAGAGTGAAACCAAAAAAATACAAACCAATGAATGCCCCCATCAATGATGTGGGAATCGCCAATAAGACATTGAATGTGGCTGACCAACTGCCTAAAAACATCCAACATACAAGTGATGTCAAAATGACTGCCAAGATAAGATGTTTATTGAGCTCTTTGACAGAGGCTTTAATAAAACGAGTAGAGTCAAAGTTAACATGCACATCCATGCCTTTGGGCAACTGGGTTCGAATCTCATTCATCTTAGCAATGACACCCTCGGCAACAGCCACGGCATTAGAACCACGCTGCTTGCGAATTCCTAGTCCCAAAGCTGGCTTTCCATTAAAGCGGGACAACCGGCGAATCTCATCAAGTCCTTCGCTGACATCAGCAACTTGACCGATACGCACTGCCATTGAGGGATCTTGAATAAGCTGACCTGCTCTTTTATTGATGACAAGTTTTTTAAATTCCTCAACAGATTTGGCTTCACCCATGGTGCGCACATTAAAGTTCTCACGAGAAGTTTCAATAAAACCTCCAGGGAGCTCTGAATGTTCACTCTGAATCGCATCGATAATATCATTTACAGAAATATTATAGCGTTGAAGAGCATCAGGTTTTACCCAAACTCGTAAAACAGGATCGGTGTAACCACCAATAAAAATATCTCCCACTCCAGGGACAGTGGTGAAACGATCTTTAAGGTAGTCTCTGGCATAACGATTTAAGAACTCAAAATCTCCGTCATAAGTCAGAGCCAACCACATGATGGGTTGATCATCAGGATTAGTTTTAGAAATAGTTGGCGCCTCGACTTCAGAAGGCAACAGGCGCTGAGTTTGCGCTACCTTAGATTGAACCTCTTGCAATGCCGCATTAATATCTCGCCCTAACTCAAACTCAACGGTGATCGACGCAGAGCCGGTTTTGGAGCTGGAAGATAACGAACGTACCCCCTCAATAGTCATCAAGGCGTTTTCAATGGGATCAACCACAGTAGTTTCAATAACTTCGGGAGCTGCTCCTTCGAGGCCTACCGAGACATTTAAAACCGGGAAGTCCACATCCGGGAGCTGTGACACTCCCATGCGAGAAAAAGAAATTGCTCCAAAAATAATAAGAGCAGCCATCAACATCCAAGCAAATACTGGATTTTTTATAGAAATATCAGATAGTTTCATATTCAAACTCTATTCCCCAATTAAAAGCGCTGTCATCAGCAAAAGAGGCAATGACATCCACCACAAATTAAAACGGAAATATCTGAATCTTTTTCGGTGTTTATTTGTAATTTGACCTTGAGGGTTTGACAGCCCCCACCTTTACCGCTAGGACAAGATCTAAAGCGTAAACAAGTTTGGAGGAGCTCCATGAAAAAACTCATTGCCCTTTACTGTGTATCGTCATTGTTTTCAGCTTCGGCATGGGCTGACTCAGCCATGCGTATTTTCTGTGAAAATCGTAATGCCAATGCCAACCAACTCACTACTTTGCGTAGTGATGTCGTTACCTCTTACATAGCCCCTGAGATTGTAGTCACCACAAACAACGGCGTACGTTTAGATAACTTACAACATCTGCAAGTCCTATATAGCGATGGACTCAAAGCTCAGCTCTTGCTTGTTGCCAACACTCCTCGCCGAGGTCTTTATCATGTTGAAGTGAGTATACCTTTTAAAAAAGGCTTGGCTCAACTTATCGCTCCCACTGAAATCGAAAATCAGAAGCCTTACGCTTTGATTGGTTCAGAACTCTGGGTTCAACGTGACCGTAAAACATTAGAAGTTTTTAGCACTGAAGGCCTACAACCACTAAATATCATCAAGTCGCAAAATGACATTCACAGCATACACACAATGAATGATGGGCTTTTAGTTATGGAGCAGTCCGCTTCTCAATTAAATGCCAAACTGTGGATTGATGCTAAAACTTCAAGAGCTAACCTCGCCTACCCTAAACTCGCAAGCACCAGTAAAGTTGAAGCGCAACAACTTGCAGATTCTTTTTATTTTCTTGTGGCTAAAAATAACAATTCAGGATGGCAACTCTTTAGAGGCACAACCCTCATTTTTGAATCCACTTCTGCAAAAATGCCTTTTTTATTCGAGCTAAACACTGAGAAATTTGCCTTAGAAGTGCTCGAGAGCTATCCCCAAGGGACATTTGCAGGTGGGTTAAAATTAACAAACCTCACCAACAAAAACACGCAAACGCATCCGTACACAGAAAATTTGCTCCGCCAAGCTAGCTCTATTACGCCCACTTCTGAAGGAATTTTAACAGCATTTGCACTTGATAAGGCGAACCAAAAAATTCTGTTTTCCGCGGGCTTTTTAGGTGGTGTTGTCAGCTTTGATTTAACAAACAAAAATTTTATTTTACATTCGACCAAAGATAAACTTTGTTTCAGACCCTCAGCTATTCAGGAGCTTCCGTTATGGTAAAAGCATTTTTCAGTACTCTTTTGATTTTGATTAGTTTTTCATCTGCTTTTGCTGACAGCACTCTCATTGCTCAAGCTCATAAAGAGTATCAAGAACTTAAGGGCAAACCTCTACCAACAGCATCTGATGCGCAAGTTTCTGGCGTGCTCAGTCTTAAAGACCCTAAAAAAGAAGTTCAAACAAGAGAGTGGAATTACATCCTAGGTATTAAAGCTCAAGCTTTTCAACCTCGTGGTATTGTAAAAAATGATTTAGGAGAAACCTTTAATCTCAACTCTAGAGGCACAACCTTTATGCCTACTTTAGAATTAGGTGCTCAAACAAGCGCGTGGAACCTTGGTGCTGTTAACTTGAAAGTTGTTGGCTCTGGAGATATTTCTTACGCTAACCAACAAACTTCAGTGAGCTTGGCTAGTGGCTTTAGAATTCCAGAAACTTACCTCAATGTGATCGAAATGAGCGGAGGCCTTGGACTTCAGCTCTCTTGGCAAGAGCTTAACTCTCTCTTTGCAGAATTTGAATACCGCATTGGAGAACTCAACTACACCCAAGCCTCTACCAATGATTTTGCTAATTTCTCTGAAGCTGGACAAATTCAGAAGTTGAGCACTCGCTTGTTATGGCAAGTCGGTAATTCTCTTCATTTGAGTTTAGGTTTATCGCAAAATGAAATTTTAAATAATAGCGCCATCGATGTAGAAACAACTCGTTATGACATAGGAACTCGATTTATATGGTAAAAAAATTATTTTTTATCTTAGCCACTCTAGGTGTAGCTACAGCTACCCAAGCTGGTGAAGGGGCCAAACTCAGTTTGAGTCAAAAAGACATTGCTGAGCTCGTACTTAAGCAAGGTCTTAAAGCGAAAGAAGTTGATTTAAAATATCAACAATTGCGCTTTTCTACAGCTCAAGAGTTAACCAAATACGATTGGAAGCTCAACGTAGAAACTGGTTTTGAATACGACAAGAGTGCCACCTTTAGCACCAACGATACCAAATATGAACGCCTCCGAACATTATTAGGGGTTAATAAGTCTTTCATTACAGGCACTAACTTGGGATTAGAGTTTTCACGCTTGTCGCAAAAGTTTGATCAGGGATCTTTGCAGTTTTCTCAAACACCTGCCTCTGCAACTTTGGACTCTGTTGGTTTGACTCTGCAACAATCTATCCTCGGTAATTTTTTGGGAGCAACAGATCGTGCTCAATTAGCCGCAGTTGAATTAAACTTTCAAGCAAACAGCCTCCTACGAGCGGATGAACTACAAGACGCTGTCCTAGAAGGCATTCGCCTTTTCTGGAACTCTTATGTTGCGCAAGAAAATTTCAGAGAGACTATGGCCTCACGTGACCGCTACAAAAAGTTAGTGGACACTGTTCGCCGCAAATCTGGTTATGGCTACACAAGTCCTGGTGAGCTGACACAAGTGCAAGCAGAGCTAGAGGTGAGAGAGCAGGCAGTAAAAAAAGCCTCCATCGATTATCTTGCTAATCTAGAAAATCTTCAGCTTTTTTTAGATTTACCTCGTGGTACAGAAATTGAGTTTGTGATCCCGCAACAAATTCCCCCACTCCCGTCTTTAGCTCAAAAAGATATAAGCCAAGTACGTGAACTGCGCTCTCAACAACTAAAAGTAGAAGCGGCACAAGCTGCTTACGATGCAGCTCAAAATAAAAGCTATCCCCAAGTAAACTTAGTTGGCCGTATTTACGCTACAGGTGCTGATGAGACTGTTGAAGGTTCTCTCCCTAAGGCACTTTCTGGCTCAAATCCAAAATATTATGCGGGAGTGCAACTAACGTATAATTTTGGCTCTGATTTCCAAACAGAGGATATCATCAATAAAAAATCAGTTTATGAGCTAGAAAAAACAAGACTCTATCGTCAAAAACTAGAAGTCTCTGACCGAGAAGCTCAAGCCCAAAGAAAAGTAGCCGCTTCTTTTGCCATAGCAGAGAGCGCTAAAAAACAAAAAGAGTTCCGTGACAAAACTGTCACTGAACTACAACGATCTTACAATCAAGGTCGTACTGATATTCGTAATCTTATTGAAGCTCTAAACTCTTATTTTAATGCTGAAGTCCAACTGACACGCGCTCTGGGCGACTACCAAATTGCATTAAATGAGTGGGCTGCAATTCGTGATGAACTTATACCCGACACCACAAAGGAGAACTGAAATGGGTCGTATTATTTTACTTTTACCTCTTTTTTTAATGGGCTGTGCTTTCGGCAAAGACCCAGCTGTTGATAACAAAAAAGAAGTCGAAGAGAGACAAAAACTCAGACAAACTTACGCTAAAATTGAAGGTCTCTATAAAGGAACTCTCAATGCTAATGGCACAGCTCAAGCTGTTGAGCTTTTGATGTTTACCGATGAAGTTCGTGACGGCGTGAATTCCGACGGTTCAGATCGCTACCGTCTGACTTTAAAAGGCACATTCACTCGCACCAATCCAGCTGCAGCAAGCCAACTCCTTGACGGTCGTTTTATTCCAGAAACAAATGAAGTCATTTTAGCAAACCCAGCAAGCACTATTGGCCCTGATGATGTTAAAACTATCAGTGCTCGTCTTGTTGGTAACAAAATTTTAGGGGAAGTTAAGCGTCGTACTGGAATTCTCGGAACACTTGATGTGAGTTTACACAGCAAAAGTGCCGAGTTGCCCGAAAGTGGCAATGCACGTGAAGAAGAGAACGAAAGAATCCGCCGTACATTAGAGCAAGTAGTAGGTTCTTACCAAGGCGTAGTTTTACCTCCACCACAGATTGCTGCCCCTATCGCTATTGGTTTAGAGATTTTTATTGTTAACGTCAGTGTTCCTGGTGGAACTCAGCCTCAGTTGAATGCGTACTTCAAGAGACTCGATGAACCCTCGGGAACATTAGATCTTCTCGTAAAAGTCTCTTACGAAGCTGACTTGAATCCTCCACGCTTGACGGCCACAGGTTCGGCTGGTGTAGGTTCTTACTTTATTTCTCTTGAAGGCACGCAAGTGGATCGCAATACTATTCGTGGCATCTACAAAAACCAACGTGGCGAATCTGCTGATTTTGAACTTAAACGAATCATTAAATAGTCGAATCCATTTTTTGGACTCCACATAAAGTCCCAAATCTCTCAAAAAGATTTGGGACTTTTTTTTGTTTCACTTGTTAGTTTTGAGCTTTCTTCTCTAACTCTGCCCAACGAGCATATTTCTTTTCAAGCTCTTCTTGGATTTTTTGAATCTCGCTATAAATTTGAGTGACCTTCTTAGAATCACTCACCACTTCTGGCAACGCAGACTCCGTCTGTAATTCTGTTAACTTTTGTTCAAGTTTGAGAATGTTTTCTTCCATCGATTCCAATTCAAATTTCTCTTTGAACGAAAGCTTAACTTTTTTATTGGATTCAGCAGCTGCAGCTTTTGCCACTGTCTTTTTTTCTAGTTCTTCTAAAACTTTTTCTTTCTCAAACCACTCTTCCCACTGTAAATAACCAGCAAAAAAGTGCAGTTCGCGACCACGTTGAGGGTGATCATGGAAGGCTAAAATATCTTTGGCCACTTGATCCATAAAATAGCGGTCATGAGTTACTAAAATTACGGCCCCAGAAAAGTCTTTAAGAGCTTCTTCTAATACTGTGAGCGTGTGTACATCTAAATCATTTGTAGGTTCATCCAGTACAAGAACTTGCGCCTCCTGCAACATGAGTTGTGCAATTCGCAAGCGAGCTCGTTCTCCGCCCGAAAGTTTTTCCACAGGCAAGTCATGTTGTGCGCGATAAAAGTGAAATCTTTCTAAGTAAGAACGGCTGTGTACAAACTGTCCACGATAAGAAACATAGTCTCCCTCAGGGCAAATATTTTTTAACACTGATTCTTTTAAATTTAACTGATCTCGCCCTTGCTCAAAGTAAGAAACCTTGAGTTTTTCAGCTCTTTTGATTTGACCACTATCAGCTTGCTCCAAACCTAAGAGAACTTTAATCAGGGTCGATTTCCCGCAGCCATTATCACCCAACAATGCCAATCGTGTTTTTGGTGTTACGAGATAAGTAAAATCTTTAAATAAAACACGGCCTTCAAACGATTTATCGATATGTTCAGCAGCGATGAGCTTTTGTGGCCCTTTATCTGTCTCACCAAAATCAATTTTCATTTCTTTAAATTGATTTTTAGATTCTAATCGCTCCACTTCGTTTTTCAGTTCTGCTGCGTTCTGGATGCGAGCTTTTTGTTTAGTCTGACGAGCCTGTGCCCCTCTTCTCAACCACTCCGTCTCACGTCGCAAAGTATTTTTCAGAACGGTCTCTTGCTGCCTTTGTGCCGCAAGAAGTTGCTCTTTGGATTCTAGGTACTGAAGATAATCTCCGCTGACGGTGAGCAAGTAATTCGGATTTTGTGGATCCAAATCAAAAACTTTATTCACCACTCGCTGTAAAAAGAGCCTATCGTGAGTAATCAAGACAACGGCAATAGGTACTTCACGTATAAACTCTTCAAGCCAAAGAATTGAAGTGACATCGAGATGATTGGTCGGCTCATCTAAAAACAAAAGCTGTGGCTCTGCTACTAATTCTCGGGCTAAGGCCACACGTTTGCGCCAGCCACCCGAAAGTTGATTGACCAAAAAATCTTCGCCAAATTGACTGAGCTCTAACTTTGCTAACCATTCGTAGGCAAGCCCCAAACTCTCATCGCGATCAACTGCTTTGGCCAATAGAGCGTCCAATATGGTGGTGCCAGTTTCAAAACGAGGATCCTGATCTAAGAATCCAATTTTCAGGCCCTTTTTAGCAGTGACTTGCCCACTATCAACATCCAGTTGCCCTGAAAGAATTTTTAAAAGTGTAGATTTACCAGCTCCATTAGGACCCAGAAGACCGATTTTTTCGCCTTCTTCAATACCTAAACTGACTTTTTCAAATAGTGTTTTACCGGCAAAAGACTTTGTGAGCTGATGGGCACCTAATAATAACATGAATTACCTCAGAAAAGAGGATCATACCCTTTTTGAATCTGCAAGTCCCTGAGTTTTTTTAAAAATTCATTGCGCGTGAGATATTCCCCACCAAAAGCTTCGGTAATTGGCGTTACCATTTGAATATCTATCCATTCCACACCTTGAGATTGCAAATGAGAGATTAAAGCCAAAAGTGCTACTTTCGAGGCATTGCTTTTTTTAAAGAACATACTTTCAGCACTAAACAATCCCCGCACCCAAACACCATAAAGTCCACCGATCAGAATATTATTTTCACGCACTTCGATACTGTGAGCAAAACCGGCTTCATGGAATTCAAGATAGGCTTTTTTCATGGCCGGCAAAATCCATGTTCCCTCTTGCCCAGGCCGAGAAGCACGCGCACACCCTTCGATCACGCCACGAAAATCTTTATTAATGGTGATATCCCAATCTGTCTGTTGGTTTAAAAATTTGCGCAAAGAGCGTGGGATATGAAGTTTGGAAAAATCCAAAATCCCACGCTTCTCAGGAGAAAACCACAAAAGGGGATAGCCCTCTTGGGGCCACGGAAAAATTCCACGGGCGTAAGCATGATAAAGAGTTCCCGTATCTAACTTACCACCTACGGCAATAATCCCCTCAGGCATATGTGTGTGCGGATCTGGAAAATCAATTGAGGAAATCAACTGCATAAATCACACACTCCGCAGGGCTCCTCCGTAGGGTGCCCAAAGTAAGTATAAATCCTTTGCAGACGACAACCTTCTTGCATTTGCGCAAACTGCACCATCTCTAATAACTTGGTATTTTGTGATTTCAAAAGGAGCTGCGAATCCTCAGCCAAAAAGTTCTCTGCAGTAGGTTCTTCAACCGCACGATAAGGAAATGGCATATCATCTCGCTGAATACAACCCCACCTCTCCAAAATAGCAACGGCTGCTTCTGGTCGGTAATCATGTTTGTTTTTAAAACTCAATTGCTCCCGTAAAAAATCAAACTTATCTTGATCTAAACGTCCTCGTTGGCGAATGAGCTCATAGATTCTTCGAATATAATTTTCTTCGGGATGAGACCACTTTAAAAACTCCATCTGAATACTGACATCATCTGGATCATAAAGTAATACACAACGTGATTCTTTACCGTCTCTTCCCGCTCGCCCGACTTCCTGAAAATAGGCTTCAAGAGAGCCAGGAGTTTCTGCGTGAATGACCACTCTGACATCTGCCTTATCAATTCCTAAACCAAAAGCAGGAGTGGCTAGCATCAGAGGCGACTCTGCCAAAATAAATTTCTTGAGATTTTGCGAACGCACGGAGCTTGGCAAATCACCATGATAAACAAGTGGTGTGATATTTAGTTTGTTCAGCTCACTTTCAATTTTTTTGAGTGTTTGGATTAAACTCACATAGACAATACAGGGACCAGGATTTTGAAAATGCAACCCCACAATGGCGCGAATTTTTTCATCAAGGCCGTAAACATCTTCCACACTCAGTCGTAAATTGGGTCTCTCAATTCCAGAATGTAAAATTGGAGCACCCTCGAGCCTCAAAGATTTTAAAATATCTTGCTGCACTTGAGGTGTTGCCGTCGCAGTGAGAGCAACGGTGGGAGGATCTCCTAAGCGCTTCCGTATTTCTCCGAGCTTAGCATAGTCAGGTCTAAAATCATGTCCCCACTGCGAAATACAATGGGCTTCATCCACAGCAAATAACTGCACTTGGCGGCCAGCTATGGATTGCCAAAACTCTTCTTGGCGAAAGCGCTCGGGAGTCACAAATAAAAGTGAATATCTCCCTGACTTGAGTTGCTGCATTCGCAGCTCACGCTCTTCACGACTTAGACTTGAGTTAATAAAGACCGCATCCACACCAAACTGTTTGGCCTTGATAACCTGATCTTGCATCAGTGCAATCAGAGGAGAAACAACAAGTACCAACCCCTCACGCACCTTAGCTGGAAACTGAAAGCACAAACTTTTACCGTTTCCAGTAGGCATCAGTGCCAGAACTGACTGCCCTGCCCAAATAGATTCTAAAACTTCGCGCTGTCCTACACGAAACCCAGCAAACCCAAAATGTTCTTTCAACAACTGATCTAAATTCAGAACAACCTCATCATCACTAAATCACCTCACATGCACAGCCCCAAGGTCAAGAGCACCACGCCCTATTTTAAAGAAGCACCACCAGCTCCAAGCCCAAATAACGAAGCCCCTCCACCCCAGGACCCAGCTCGCAGCAGGGACCCCAGAAGCCTTTACCCCAAAGTGGGGGCCAGCCC
>JBKHVM010000078.1:0-9841 GCA_046570065.1 Bdellovibrionia bacterium | reverse complement strand
TCAAACTCTCCAGTTATAATTCTGTTACTCAAACAAACATCTAGCTTTTACGCTTTATGTTTATTCGGTTTATTTTTTTTGAAATTGTCAGATCAACTTAATGACCTGAAAAAGAGCCCAAAAATCTATTCTTCTAGCTATTCAGTTTTCAAAGAGCGTTTCAGCTTGTCGCCAAAGTTAGGAAGAGACTTTCGCCTATCGCTTAACATTTTGCAACTCTTTTTTCGTTATTTGAGCGCCGCGGTAGCGGCACACAAACAACTCAAAACTCTTCAATTCATCAAACAAAAATGATCAAACCAGAAAATTGAAGAGAGGCGTTTGTAGCGCGAAACAGGGACTAAAGGCAACGTCTTTTTTTAGCCCCCCCAGAATTCTTTAAATTTGCAAATCAACCGTGCAAAAACGCCAAATTATGCCTTTTATTTATACAATTACCGCGACTTTGCGCGTTATTTTGCGGGTTTAGATCGTTTTGCTCTCTCAAGAATTTTGAAATTGAGTAAACTAATGAGGCACAAATTTGCTCACATTAGGGAGAATTTATGAGAATTCTTTTTGTCTGCCTCGGAAATATCTGCCGCTCCCCTACAGCTGAAGCTGTATTTAAAAAAGTAGCTACAGAGATGCAACTAGAATGGCATATCGACTCAGCCGGAACTAACGGCTATCATAACGGAGAAAATCCTGATCCTCGCTCTATAGCTATAGGCAAAACGAGAGGATATGATGTGAACTCAATCTCCAGACAGGTGCGCCCCGAGGATTTCGAGCAATTTGATTACATCTTCGCGATGGACAGCCAAAACATTAGAGCCTTGAAAAAGTTTTGCCCTCGCCCTCAACTTGAAAGAAAAGTTCATTTGGTCACTGATTTTGGTTCTGAATATTATGAAGGTGGAGTTCCAGATCCTTATTATGGCGCCGAACAAGACTTTCACAACGTCATTGATATACTTGAAGACTGTTGCAAAAATATCGTCTCAGCAATCCAAGCTAAAAGGATATAACAATGAAGTGGGTAATTGGAGTTCTCGGCGCATGCCTTATTCTTATCTCTATCGGCATGATTATTGTGACTAAGCGTGGAGTTAGCGTCCGAACAGCACCACTAATTAAACCCACCCTTATAGATCAAAAACAGAATCAAATTGCTGAACACCTATTCTTAAGACTATTCCCAGAATGGCAACAAACTGAATTGTGGATCATTGGCAGCGACAACTCCCAGGAACAAACAGCAATTATTAGCGAACTGAAGGCCGTAATAGAGCGGCAGTTAAAAAAAACGATCACAATTTCCAATACAGCTTCCTTCACCACTCAAGATCTGCAGAATTGCCCAGCTCCTTGTTGGGTTGTTACTGAAACTACAAAAGCAAATACTCTTAATAGTAAACAGCTTACAGATCTTGCCCTTCTGAAAAGAATGCAAACTCTTACTTTTCTTAACTTTAATCGCAACGTAGAGCCATCACCTACTTGTCTTGACGAAAAAATTGTTTCCTTTGACTGTATGACACCAATTGGGGTCAATGAGGTCAGAAAAAAACTTAAAGACACTCATGGTAGATATTTTTTTGCTCGAAAATACCTCGATCACGACTTCTTTATCTTTATCGAAGCGAGCAAATAACGAGCCTTAAAGCGCAACAAATAGGTTCTAATAACTCAAACCAACTTACTAAATTGCTCTTAGAACATGCAAATTCATAAACATTAAGGCCGCACTAACTTAATCATGCTTTGATTTTACTGTTTATTGAATTTGAATTACAGAGATTTCGCATTCCGTGCCATGACGTATATCTGGCCCCCAAAATGCTGTGCCTTGATTTACATACAAGTACATGGAATCAACTCGATACAAACCTCTTGAGTATTTTTGCGCAAAACCAATGAGCAGATTCCAAGGAAAGAACTGCCCCCCATGAGTGTGCCCAGACAATTGCAAATGAAAACCATGCTTAGCAGCTTCATCGGCAACTTGTGGCTGATGAGCTAAAAGTATTTTAAAAGCTTCCTTTTGTTGCAGTGTCTTAAAATCAGCAAAGCTAGGACCAACCCCTCCTCCGAAGCGAGCCATGGGATCTTCTACTCCGGCGATAACGATAGAATCATTTTGAAACTGAAGCTCTCGCCACGAATTATTTAAAACATGCACACCTAGTGCCTCTAAGGCTGTAGATATTTTTTTAGCATTCCAAAAAAACTCGTGGTTGCCTGTCACAAAATAAAGACCCAAGGGAGCCGAAAGACCTTTTAATAATTTTATTTTATCCTTTAAAAGATCCACATCTCCATCAACAATGTCGCCAGTTAACATGATAAGGTCAGGCTTCTCGGCCATGGAACGTTGAACCACTCCTGTGATAAATTCTGCGCTGACAAACTCACTGATATGCAAATCACTGATTTGCAAAATTTTTAGCCTATTCGTGAGGCCAAAAGCCCTAGCCGCAAGTTCTACTTTTTTAAGAGAAGGCCCAGCTGCAACACGCTTGCGGCCCAACAACACAATGAAAAAGCTTAAAGCAATAAACAATCCAGTAATGGGAAGCTGATAGGTAACGTTTTCGGGAAACCACTTGAAAAAAGAATTTAAAAATTCAATTACATCTCGCGCTACCACAAAAGTGAGTAAGACACCTGAAAATGCCATAGTATAAAAACTGGAACGCTGAAGACCTGCCCACTTTGCAACATTCTTACGCCCCTCTTCGCTCCAAAATAACAGAGGCAAAAGAATCGACATAAAGATGACAGAAAAAGCAAAAATACTAAATAACAACTTACCAACAAAGGTAGCGCCTTCAAACTGACTCAATTGCTGAGCCAGGTAAATTGCAAAAATACCACCCACTACCAATAAAATAAGCCTAAAAACTGCCATCGAAGATTACCTACTACTTATAAAACAAACAAAATCTAAAAGCTCTCACTCACATTTTATGCATCAATTTCTATTTTCTTTTTTGACTCCAAGGGGCTTAACACCAAGTACAGCGCCGGAACTACGAAGAGTGTGAGTATTGTAGAAAAAATTGTTCCCCCAATAATTGACAACCCCATCGGCATTCTCGTCTCTGAACCCAGATCACTACCAATAACCAACGGGAAGGCTGCGGCAACCGTTGCCACTGATGTCATCAAAATAGGACGGAGACGAATAGGGCAAGCCTCCAGTAAAGCCTCACCCACTGGCTTTTTTGTCTGCTCACGGACTTGATTGGTAAATTCCACTAGCAAAATAGAGTTCTTTTTTGCGATCCCCATGAGCACGATTAAACCAATAAAACTGAATAAATTTAACGACACATCCAAGAGCCATAAAGATAGTAAAGCTCCGCTTACCGAGAATGGCAACGCGACTAACACTGATATCGGATGAATGAAGGAGTTAAACTGCACTGCTAGAATTAAATATGCCACTAAAATCCCAACCAAAAGAGCATTCGTTAAACTCGCAAAAGACTCAGCAAAGCCCGCAGAAGCTCCCTCAAAAGCAAATGAATATCCGGGAGGTAAGATTTCTTTTAAAACTTGTGAGGTCTTGTTGAGCACCACGGATTGAGATTGCCCTGGCGCTAAGTTACCAAAAACTGAAATAGATCTTTGACGATTGACCCTGCTGATCCCCTGAATCGTGGGCTTTTCTTCAGCTACCACTAATTCTGATAAGGGAATAAGATTGCCAATAAGGTTACGAACGTACAGCTTTTTAAGATCCTTGCTGCTGGTGATTTGCCCATCTTTAACCTTAAAGCGAATATCATGCCTTCTGCCGTCAGCAGTGAAGCGCCCCTGCCTCACACCACCTACAGTTGCTGCAAGAACCTGTCCTACGGTGTCTACTGAGACTCCACGATCCGCCATGGCTCGACGATTTGGCGTCAAAATCAACTCAGGAATACCTTTTCTAAAATCAGTATCCAAATCGACAGCTAGTTTTGATTCTTCCAAACGTTTGATGAGCTCTTGGGATTTTTCTTCTAATACATCTAGATCGGGGCCTCGCAAACTGACTCCTAAAGGATTTTGCCTTCCGGAGGTCAGGTTCCTCGCCGAAATATCTCGCATGGTGATACGCACGCCTTTGATCTGTTTAAACTGCTCTCGCAGATCTTTCATGATTTGCAAATGCCCGCGCTCACGCTCCAATTTAGGTTTTAAAGAAATTGGCATAAAAATACCGTTTACAGAAGATGCACCTGGCCCGCCACCCACTGATACAAAGAAACCCACGATATCTGGATCTTTTGCCAAAATACTTTCTATGCTTTTTGCGGCTTCACTCGTCGCCTCAAGAGACGTTCCGGGTTTTGTCTGCGCATTCAAAATAATAAAGTCCTGATCTTGAGCTGGCACAAACTCTTGTCTGACTTTTTTAATCAATAACAAAGAGACAGCAAACACAATCAAAGAACCAATAACAACCGTGTACTTCCACTTGAGAGTGTACTTGAGTAGACCTTGATAAAAATGCGCCCAACCCTCAAAAAAGACATCTAGTGTGTGTTCCAATTTAGAGATTTTGGGCTCTGAACTCAAAAAAGCATGGGCACGCATGGGAGTTATGGTCAAGGCCTCTAAGAGAGAAATCAAAACGGCAGCACTCATTGTTACGCCGAATTGAAAGAAAAACTTACCAATAATGCCATCCATGAAAACCACAGGCAAAAACACTGCAATAACTGCAAGTGTAGCTGCTGTTGCTGCAGGAAGGACTTCCTTTGAACCCTCTGAGGCCGCTCTGAAAGAGCCTTTACCCATACGATAGTGACGCACAATATTTTCTAACAACATGATGGCATCATCAACGACAATGGAAATAGCCAGAGTCAAAGCCAACAAGGTAAATAAATTTAAAGTAAAGCCTGAAAAATAAAGGATGGTAAATGTACCTACAATTGAAGTTGGAATTGAAAATAAAATATTAATCGCAGAGGGGATACTCCCCAAAAAAGCAAAACAGACTAAAATTGTGATCAGCGCGGCGACCCAAAGTTTTTCGATAGTGAGATTCACAGTGGACTCTGTAGGGCGAGTGAAATCGACATTGATGCGGTATTGATAGCCTTCTGGAAAGCGATCTTTGATCTCCTCGAGTTTGGCTCGCACAGCTTTAGCTACATCCACTTCGTTAGTGCCCCTCTGCTTGCGCACCTGAATACCGATAGCTTCGTTACCATCGACACGAGCTAGACGACGAATGTCTGACAATCCATCTTCAACTTTGGCCACATCTTTGATGTAAAAGACTTGGTCAATAATCCGCTGGCCGCCACGACGAAGAATTTGGATATTCTCGATCTCTTTGACGGAACTGGCTTCACCCAACCAACGTAATCTTAACTCCCTCTCCCCTTCTGTAAACTGCCCAGCCGCACTTTCGATATGTTGGGACTTAAGAGCATCCATGACGTCATTGATCGTCAAGTAAGCAGCATTGAGTTTTTGTAGATCTACCCAGATTCTGAGATTGCGCTGACTAAAACCAGCAATACTCACCTCACCAACACCCGGAATAAAACGTAGCTGATCTAGAAGAAAATTTTCAGTCCAGTTGAGAATATTTCGTAAATTATCAGCTCCATAAACTGCCACAATTAAGATGGGATCCTCTTCTGGATTTTGCTTTCGGATGACTGGCGGGTCAACTTCTGAGGGCAAACGGAGCTGACTAAGAGCCGCCTGCACTTCCTGTAAGGCCACATCAATATTGCGTTCAATATCAAACTCTAGCGAAACAGAACCCGATCCCTGCCTAGCACTCGAACGCATTTCCTTGATACCTTCAATTGCGAGTAAACGCGACTCAATAACATCGAGAATTTCAGCTTCAATAATTTCGGGAGCTGCGCCTTCATAGGAAACAGAGATACTAAGAACAGGAAAGTCCACATCTGGTAATTGACTGACTCCCATGCGATTGAGCGTGATGGCACCAAACACGATCAAAGAGAACATTAATACCCAAGCAAAGACTGGTCGCTTAATAGAGAGATCAATTAAGTTCATGGCACCTCCGTCAGAATTGAGAATTAGATGAATCCAAAGTATATTTTTGAAATTGCCGGGAAGAATAGTAAAAAATCATAATAGAAACTATTTCTTAGCTAAATCGCCACTCTCTTTGCAGTGTGTGAGATTTAATCGCAGTTTGTTTTGTTTTTTGTCAGATTGTGTTTTTAGTTTTTTTGATGAGGTAACTTAAAAGTAAGTATTGCTATTCATCGCAACAACTCACTAAAACATCTTGCTCTGTAAGTATTTTACCCATTTACTATAAACGCAGAAGGAAATAATCATGAGCACAGCAGATTTTTTTGAAGTTTTAAAAACCAGACGCAGCGTCAGAGTTTACAAGCCTGACGCAGTACCAGCTGAAGTCGTAAAAAAAGTAGTTGAAAACGGGTTCTTAGCACCGAACTCCAGCAATATGCAGACTTGTCAGGTGCATTGGGTTAAAACACCAGAAAAAAAAGTTAAACTGGTTGAAGCCTGCCTCAATCAAAGTGCAGCCCGTACAGCTCCCGAACTTTTGGTGGTCGTATCAGACCGAGGTTTATGGAAATGGAGTCAGCAAAAAATTATAAAAACATTTAATGCGGAATCTCCCAAAGCACTCTATGACTACTATCAAAAACTTGTCCCTTTTACATATGGGCTGACTTTTCTGGCTCCCATCAAATGGCTTATTTTTAACGTGGGCGGATTGTTTAGGCCTTTGGTGCGCAGACCGTGGTCACCACGAGATATTGATGAGATCTGTATAAAATCTGCTGCATTGGTCAGCGAAAATATCATGCTCACTGCTCGAGCTTTAGGCTATGACACTTGCCCTATGGAGGGTTTTGACGAAGTTCGAGTCAAAAAACTATTGGGGCTTCAGCGCACGGCCAGAGTGGTGATGGTAATCTCTCTGGGAAAGCGTGACGAAAAAGGAATTTGGGGGGAGCAATATCGCCACCCGCTCAATGAAACTTTTATCGAACACTGAATTATATGTTTATAAGTTTACAGCGTTTAATATGGCTCCCACTCGTAATTGTTATTTTAAATGTGGGTTTTTCAGAAGCCAAAAAGAAAAAAATTGTTATCACTCAATACCAAGGACAGGTAGTAAAGTGCCATGATGGTGACACTTGTCATTTGCAGACTGATAAAAATAAAATAAAGATCCGCTTTCATGGCATCGATGCCCCTGAGTTAAAACAACAATATGGCAAACAAGCGCGAGATCATTTGCTCAGTTTGATTATAGATAAACAAGTTTTAGCGAAGTGCTCAGGACACTCTTTTGATCGCCAAACCTGTGAGGTTTTTCTAAACGGTGAAAATATTAACAAGCGAATGGTACAAGATGGATGGGCCTGGGAGTCACAACGTTATAGTAGCGGGGCCTATAAAGCAGAAGCTGAAGCTGCCAAACTTAAAAAAATAGGTATCTGGAAGGACAGCACCGAGTCACCCTATTGTTTTCGCCATAAGAAAAACAAGAAATGCACTCAGAACAAACTTTATATGGAGTAGCGAGTTCAAGAGCTGGTCATTCTCGATAACTTATAGGGAGGACATCAGAAATAATTTTCTTCTCTGGAAGCAATATTTATTGGTTAAAAACCAGCACCGATAGAGAAACCAGCCCAATGATAGAAACGATCCGTATAGAAGGAATGTGCCGCCAACCGCAACAAAGCTCCACCTGATCTGTACTCTACGCCAAAGCCAAGATTTGGTAGCGGCATCACAATCCTTGTGCTATTTTGGGATGATATCTCTGAGTTTGTAGATACAGACAAATTTTCATTGTTACTACTCATAAGATTGATCTTAAGTTCTCCAAGTGCATCATTTAAATTTACATCTGCATTTGCTTCCAGAAATACAATAGAAGCACCACTGCTAATAAAGTAGTTTACCTGACTATTGTTGAAGTAAAAATTTGCATACAACGGAAGAATAGACAAAGACACATCTGTTTTTGCGATTGTAGGATTAAGCTCCAAAGAATAGTGACTAAAGCCTATCCCCAAAGTTGCCTGTTTAGAAAATCGTCTCTCTATATTCAAAGAGTAAATTCCCCCACGACCGCCCAAATCAAAAGTAAGGTAGTTTCGCGCTTGCGTTTTTCTTGAAGCTAATGAGTTTGATGTCAGCACATTAGACACTGGGACAGATTCTGCTACGGCAATTGAAGCGATGGTAGATAATAAGCAATAGATTACAACTGTGACCCATCTTTTTAAAATTCTCTTCATAGATTTATAACTATGAAATATCAGTGCCAAATAGTTTGTATCATATTGAGATTAGGCTCTACTGATAGGATTACAAAAAATAGAGATCAGGAATAGCTTATGATAGCTATTGCCCCACTGTAGAATCTAGAGGTGGGTTCACGATAGGAGAAATACAGATGTTTCCTTGATAAAGTGCGCACGTGCTATCTGGAGCTTGATTTATAATTGGAGAAACACAGGTGCTTCCATGATATTGCGAGCATGAGCTATCAGGCGCCAGAGTAAGTATCGGAGATATACAAGTGCTTCCCTGATATAAAGAACATTGACTGTCCGACAGAAGATCCGTGTTTGTAGGTTTACTAGTTTTTGCACTCCTTAAGCTATTTTCAACAGACCTAGAATAAGTCACGCAACCCACTAGCAACAACATAAGAAGTAACACGAGAATGGCTTTCATAAATTCTCTCCGAAACACCCAGTTAATAGGCACAAAAAAGCAATTGATCCTCTTCTCCTGTACGATCAGAAGAAAAGTTATAGTGATCCACTAATTTAGAAAGACTCGCTGTATAACAATCAGCATCGCCTGCACATAGTTGGGCGGCCTTGGCACGAAGGCTCTGACAAATTTTTGGATTAGTGTCCTCGGGAACTTCGCCGGTCTCGTAAGCCTTCACAGTTCCTTGAAACAACACTGTGAGTGTGAACAAAGAAACTACGAATTTTGACATTTTAGAGACCTTCAATTTCGCGGATAATTTCGCGTGCTTTGCGGTAATCAGCCTTGGCTTTTCGGATGTACTCAACAGCTAAACGTTGCGACAGACGACCATCAGCCATTTTTTCACAAGCTGTCATCTCCAGGTGATCCGTGTGCTTGTAAACAGTTTGGTGCTGAGGCCATAAGTTGTCTTTATGATTAGATCCACCCATACATAATGGAATATAGTGATCAATTTTGAACTGTGAACGTTGATGAGGGCGGATTCCATAACCAAGCTTTTCGTTGTAATCCTGGATGATTTCGCGCTTGAGCTCAGTATCAACATCTCTAGAGCAATACTTAATACGCTCTGGATATCTAACTGAGTCAGGCTGGTCGCAAAGTGAGCCTGGCGTGAGGCTAGGATCTGGTGCTGTGGGGAATTCTTGGCTGGCGCCAGAAACCATTGCAACAAGCAATGAGAGCGTGACAACAAGAGACCGAATAGTAACCGACAATTTTGTGCTCATTTTTCCTCCAAATAGTCAGGCATTTACGGCGCCTGGTAGAAACACCGGACCCTATTTCCGGCATATACTTGTGAGCCTCGGCAGTTTTTGCGCATTAAAGGAGCAAAATCAAGGTCTTTTTAAGTTGGCGGTAAACTTTTGCAAACCATAGCAATTTAAACTTGTCAAAACCTCTAAAATTAGACTATTCTCAGACGCCTTAGTGGTGGCCGTAGCTCAGCTGGTAGAGCACCGGATTGTGATTCCGGTTGTCGCGGGTTCAAGCCCCGTCGGTCACCCCAATTTTGGTTCTTCTCTTTCTGTGGTGGGTAACACCAAAAACATCAAAAAGCACAAGCATTTAAGAAGCTCAGTCGATA
>JBKHVM010000077.1:0-10214 GCA_046570065.1 Bdellovibrionia bacterium | reverse complement strand
AATTACATACAAAAGTCTCAGTTTGAATCCTAAAAAAAAAGCCTGACTAGAAAATAGTCAGGCTTCATCATTTAAAATTTATTAATCTTAAAACAAGGATTTTGCTGCTACCTGAATCGACTCGCTATCGAGACCGTGGAGACGGTAAAGATCTATGGCATTGTAAGCACTCTGACCAAACTTTCCCTTTACTCCCAAAGTTCGCACTTTTAGGTTTAAACCAGACTCGGCCAAGGCATGAACAACCATCTGACCTAGACCACCTATAACTTGATGATCTTCAACAGTTACTAAGCGCCCATCCGTTTTGGCGATAAGAGTTTTAAGCATATTTTGTGCTATTGGCTGAACTGTCGCCAAATGCACTACTTGCACTCCATAGCCATCTTTTTCTAGCTTTTCTGCAGCACTGAGTGTTTGTGAAACAAGTGACCCGCTCGTAAGCAAGGTGACCTTACGTGCAATATTACTTGAAACATTTTTAAGAACTGTTGGTTCTGAAAGTTGATATTTTACTGCTGGCGCGTAGCTCTTCGGGAAATTTTCACGTCCAAGAAAGAACACTGTTGTCTGAGGAACTTCACCCTTCTTACGTTTTTCATAAAACTCTTTAAGGGCCTCCGTTACGAGAGCATCTGCTTCTTCACTGCAAGACAAGCAGACCACTCTCACATTAGGAATAGATGCCGTCATTGCCAAATAACTAAGAGCTTGGTGACTCGCACCATCTGCTGCATCCTGAAAGCCTGTGTGTGAAAAGATGGCGATCATAGGTGCTTCCGAAAGTGATGCCATAATAAAAGGTAATGCTCCTTTGGTGACACCGAATTGTGCAAAAGTATCTACGACCGGAATAAAACCAACTTTGGAAAGCCCTGCTGCCGTCGAAATCATATTGGATTCGGCAACACCCACATCTACACAGTGATTAGGGAATTCTTTGCGGAAATCAGCTACACCAGTAGAACCTGGCAAATCTGATGTCACACTAATAATCGGATAACCTTCGTGTCCAGCTCGAATCATTGCCGCAGCAATACCTTTTTGAATTTTTTCGCCGCTATCAGGAAGCGCATTCTTTTTAAGCTCAATTTCAAGAGCTATAAGCTCTTCAATCCACTCCTTAAAAACTGAAGGAACAACTTCTTCGCCATATATCTCAGAAATAAAAGCCGATAACTCTTGCGGAGACTTTAATGGAAAGCCATGACCGCCTGATGAAGATTCTGCAGTTTTTTTAGTGCCAATACCTTTTATTGTCTTTGCGTGAATGGCTACTGGCTGGAGCGGATTAAGTTTAGCTGCTTGAATGGCTTTACCAATAACTTCGATACATTTCTGTAAGTTATTACCATCTTGAAGTTCTAAAACATTCCAACCCAATGCTTTGAGAGCTTCAAAGGTTGGTTGCATCGAAAATGAATCTTTATCAATGCGCCCAGAGAGCTTTGTATTGTTATCCGAAATAATAAGCACGTAGGGCGCTAGCTTACCTGCCTTTGCCAAACCTGGAATTGCAGCAAAAGATTCTCGGGCTTCACCTTCCATGCTGGCACCGTCAGAAATAAACGTCACTGTGACTCTAGCTTTTTTTGTAAGCGCATCCCCTAAAGCCAAGCCCTGAGACTGCGGAAATGCCGATCCTAAAGGACCGTTCGAAATAAAAACCCCCTCAGGAAAGCAATGAGCTTCTCCGTGCCCTGTTAAAGGGCTTTCGATAGAGCGAAACTTTTTAAGACTATTTAAATCAAGTCCAGCCATCCCATATAGCGCTTTAAGTGCGTAAAGCCCATTTTCACAATGTCCTGCATCGTTCACTATATGAAATAATTCGTACCAAGGTTTTTCTGATTTGTTCGCCTCATCAAAAGCTAAAGCATGAAGTGCAGAGACTAGCTCAGCAAATGCAGCTGGGCCACCATAGTGTGATGCCGCACCACCCATGACAGCGTTCATGTCCATCAAAGAAATCAAAGCACGCAAAGCTTTAGGATCTGCTGCCATTAGCTCTTCGCCGTTGATTTTTTGCACAGCTTTAGCAAACTGCGGGGGTTGATTGGGATTACCTGATAATTTGTTTTTAATTTGAATTGCTTCGATCATGACATTATTCTTACTTCTCCATAGCTCGAACATCAAGGAATCATAAATGCCGCAAAAGCTCTACGTTCAAGAAATTCGCCAGCTTCCTAAAGTCGATCTTCACCGCCACTTAGACTGCTCACTGCGTTGGAGTACCGTCAACGAAGTCGCCCAGAATTTAGGGCTCAAACTACCTCAGTTGGCCCCAGATAGAGCAAAAGAGTTTTTGATCACCGAAAAAATGGATGACCTTGGTAGTGTTCTTAATAAGTTTTTAAACACACAAAAACTACTTTCTTCTGAAGACATTTTAGAACGTTTGGCATTCGAAGCCTGTGAAGATGCTTTTAATGATGGCGTCTATCTTTTAGAATTACGTTACGCTCCAACTTTTATTGCAGACGGCCACCCTTCTTTAACTTTCGAGAATATCCATCAAGCACTTTTGCGAGGCATCCAAAAAGCTGAAAAAACTTTTCCAATGGCAGTGGGACTAATCTGTATTATTCAAAGAATTAAGCCCTATTCTGAAGCCGAAAATGTCGTCGATTTTGCAATTGAAAATAAAGAGAGTTTTATTGCCTTAGATTTAGCTGACAATGAAGTCGGCTTTGAACCACAAGTATTTGCTCCGCTGTTTAATAAAGCTAAAAAAAGTGGTTTACACATCACGGTTCACTCGGGTGAAGCTCCACACCCAGATGCTGGAAAATGGATGCTAAACAGCATCGAGACTCTAGGAGCAGAGCGCATTGGTCATGGCGTGCAGTCTATTCATCACCCTGAAGTACTAAAAATCTTGAAAGAAAAAAATATTCATCTCGAAATTTGCCCTATTTCTAATTACCTAACACAAGCTTTTAAGACTATTGCCGACAATCCCATTCATAAATTAATGTCTTCTGGAATTTCTGTATCTATTAACTCTGATGATCCAGGTGTGTTCGCAACTCAGCTCAGTGATGACTACAATGCCCTGCAGTCTGATTTAAATTTTTCAGTAAAAGAATTTACCCATTGCAACCAGATGGCTTTTGAACACTCCTTTATTCCTCAAAATAAAAAATCTTTTCTAGCACCGTTATATTTTCCGAAGGGAGTCTAAAATGACGTGGAACTTTTACCCTGAAATCGAGCCTTTTCACTCAGGATTTCTCAAAGTCAGTGATCTACATACATTGTACTTTGAACAATGTGGAAATCCTCAAGGAAAACCCGTAGTGTTCCTGCATGGTGGACCAGGAGGAGGAATTTCTCCAGATCATCGAAGATTTTTTGATCCCAAAACTTATCACATCATACTTTTTGACCAGAGAGGTGCCGGCAAAAGCACACCAAGCGCAGAATTAAGAGAGAACACCACTTGGGATTTGGTCAATGACATCGAAAAAATTCGCACACACTTGAATATCAATAACTGGGTCGTCTTTGGTGGCAGTTGGGGTTCCACACTGGCTCTCGCATATGCCTCTCAACATCCAGAGCGCGTGAAGGCCCTTATCCTCAGAGGAATTTTTATGTGCCGCCCCCTCGAAATTAAATGGTTTTACCAAGAAGGGGCTTCTTATATCTTTCCAGACGCTTGGGATAAATACCTCGAACCAATCCCACCTCAAGAAAGGGGTGACATGGTTCAAGCCTACTTTAAACGCCTCACTTCTCCTGACCTCGAAACCCGCATTCAAGCAGCCAAAGCCTGGAGCCAATGGGAGGCCGCAACCTCTCGACTCTACGTAGATCCTAAGGCTATTGATGAGTTCGAAGACCCAGAATATGCTTTGGCCTTTGCGCGAATTGAGTGCCATTATTTTATCAATAATGCTTTTTTTCCAAAAGATACTTACTTGCTTGAGCAAATTGAAAAAATCCGTCACATTCCAGCGACCATAGTTCAAGGCCGTTATGATGTAGTTTGCCCCGCAAAATCCGCATGGGAATTGCACAAAGCTTGGCCGGAGTCACAGCTCCAGATTATCGCAGACGCAGGCCACGCCGCTGCAGAACCCGGCACCAGAAGCGCTCTGATTGCAGCTACAGAAAAATACAAAAACCTTTAATCTTTATTGCCCCAAAAGCCCTCGCAAAAATGGAGTTTTTACATAAATTGTAAAAACTTTTGCCATTCTTGAGGGCTCCAGATAGCCTCAACCAAGTTCTGTCACTCGACAGACTTCACTCGGCGGGGGTTCTCATGGTGAAGTGGCTTGGGGTACTAAGTGTAGTTTCTCTCCAGCTTTTGGCTTGTTCGCCAAATCAAAAAGCATCCACTCTCCAATCAGATTCTTTCAATACCACCGAGCAAATTATAAACGGAACTCCCATACAAGATCAAAACTCTCTCCCCAAAAGTGTTGTAGCTGTCTACGATGCCTCTACTGGCCAACTTTGTTCAGGCGCGCTTCTACCCAATAACATCGTATTAACAGCGGCTCATTGTATCGGGTATTTTCCTGAAGCAATGTATATTGTTTTTGATACAGAAATAACAACACGATCCACTTTGCGCTCGGTTGATAAAATTAAAATCAGTGAGTACTGGGATTTACAAAAAAGCGGCAGAACAGACACTGGAGATTTAGCCCTTCTCCACTATGTTGGCACGACTCCGCTTGGATATGTTGCCACTCCACTCTTAAACAGTCCTGGCCTCCTCAGGCAAGGCACAGAGGTGATACTTGCTGGTTTTGGCGTGGCTGATGGAAAAAGCCAAGACGGTGCTGGAATCTTAAGAATGACAACAGTTAAAATTGCTGACCCTGCATTTAGCAATACCGAACTAAAACTCGATCAAAGATCTGGCAGTGGCGCTTGCCATGGTGACTCAGGTGGCCCTGCATTTATTAAAATTGGTGAAAAGTATTTTGTATGGGGCATTGCTAGTCGCGGTGCTGAAGATGAGGCTAACGATTGCTCACAATTTTCAATTTATACCAGTGCTGTATATTACAAAACTTGGATCGAAAGAAACGCCAAACTCCTTTCACGAAGTTTGGTCAGTCGCACTTCACTTTAAAAACAAACTGATTTCTTTAGCAACTTCCTCTGGCTGATCGAAGAGCAAACGGTGTCCTGAGTTTGCGATAATTTTTAAATTCAAAGCTTCATTTTCTTTTTTAAATTCTGACCACTGTTGCAGATACTTGCTGTCGAGGGCACCAACAAGAGAGAGAATTTTATCAGAGGCATCTTTATAGGTTCTTCGCATGTTTTGATGTCGTGCCTGTGACCATACCTCTAAACTTCTGCCGATAGTTTCACGATCAAAAGCGTCGACCGTACGCAAAGGTTCTTTTTGAGATCCAACAAAAACACTTTGTGCGTTCCAATCGCCGACAACCTTATCCCAATTTTCCTCTCTAAATCTTTTTGCCCACAAGGCATCGGCTTGAGATCGAGCCTGTCTCTCGTTAGTTAGATCTCGTTTTGGGTCCCAATCATCATCGAAACTTAAATTAGACGAGAGTAAAATCAACTTATGCCACAGTTCGGGATTCTGCCGCAGAGCCATCCCAGCAAGGCGCCCCCCGAGTGAATAGCCCACAAGAATATTCTCACTGTCTTTCACATTTCCATATCTTTCGATGACATTCTGATTAAAATCTTCTGCCCAGGACTCAAAACTAACACTTTTTTGAGTTTGCAGGTAACTCCACAAATTCAATTTCTGAATATTTGCACTCGTAGGCAAATTCAAGTGGGACAAAACTTGATCCCAATCTTGTGGTAAGCCTAAAAAGCCATGAATAAAAAAAATATTTCTCTGATTCATATTTCTTTGAGTTCGCGCCAAAACTGATGCGTTTGTTCTTCGTCAGGACTGAGCTCAATAAGTTGTAGATTTTCAAGCTGAAAACTATCAGGAATCTTTGACCAACACTGATAAGACCAATTCCACATTTGAGCAAAGGCTGCAAATCCAGTGTTATGCCGGTTGAGATAAATCTCTTTACCAAACATGCGATTAAAGATCTGCCCTCCACGATTATTGATAACAACAATTCGCAACTTGAGGTCAGATGAAAGCTGCCCAGCTACCCAAGGTGCACTGAGATCATAAAGTGTGGTCAGATCACCAACTATTGCCCAATTCTCGCGAGAACCCTCAGCCCATCCCAAAAACGAAGATAGCTGACCATCAATACCATTAGCGCCTCGATTGCCAACAAGATCGGCTGGTGGTGACATACGATCTGCAACCAAGTCCCACTCTCTGATGGGCAGAGAGTTACCGAGATAAACATTTTTGTCTTTAAGATGAGTTGATAGCATAAAAAGAAGGGAAGGCTCTGAGTGAGGAAATTTCTCAAGCAAAGAAAGCATCTTCTTATTTTTTAACTTATCTGCTTCTAAAACTTTACAGTTGATATCTGAAGTCCTGATGGCTGCAACCTGCTTTAAAACCTCAAGACAGTTAATATGAGTGCTAGGACGACTTAATCCTGTATAATGGTTGTAGCTAACCGACAGCACGGGAAGATCCTTTAATTTCTCCTCGAGATCTCTCCATAAACGCAAAGTTGGAACACCCCCAAGTCGCATCAAAGAATCTACGGTTTGGTGTTGAATCAAAGCATGAATAGTTTCTTCGCCGCCTACAATTTCGAGCTCTTGAAGTTCTGGATGACCACGAAGGCCAGAGATACCCTCAAGGTACACGGGAGCCGAATAGGATTTCAGAAATTGCACTACCGTGCTCTGAGCTTTTCGTGGCAAATAACCCACTACAATGACGGGTTTGTGGTTTGATAAAAAGTTTCTTAAATTCACATAACTATTCGCTGGCACAAAATCCAATTTACTAACAGCCTCGCTGTCTGCACTTTGAATTAGAGGAACTTCCCCAACCAGTAGAGGCTCAGAGAAACATGTGTTAATTTGTATAGGCTTTTTCCATGATAAATTTGTCAAACTAAACTGAGAGTTTTCAAAATCTAAATCCAAAGCTGCTTCCACGTAATAGGAAAACAGTCCCAGTTGCTCAATAGACTGAGGCGCTCCACTGCCACGATATCTTTTGGGACGATCTGCCGTCACCATGATGAGTGGTAAGCTAGAGTATGTGGCCTCAATTGCTGCGGGCAAAAGCTCTGCCGCAGCAGTGCCTGAAGTTGTAAGCACGGCAACTGGCAAACGTGTACGCGCTATTCTACCGAGAGCAAAAAAAGCTGCCGATCGCTCTTCAAAAAAATTATAAACTTTGAGATGTGAGTTGTTAGCAAAAACTTCGATGAAGGGACTATTGCGAGCACCTGCACATAGGATAAACTCTTTTACGCCTATGTTAACCAATTCTTGGATAACTTGCGCAGCTAACTGCAAATTTGTCATAAACTTAGTCCCATAATCCTTTTAACACTAGCGCGCTTTTGCTCAAGTTCAAACCATTCACGCTCAAGTTCACTCGCTGGAACGATTCCACACCCAGAACCAATACGTATATCATGCTGATCCCAAAAAATGGAGCGGATCATGACTAAGGCTAAAGTTTCTTGTGCAAACTCAAACACAGCTGGACCACCAAATAGTCCTCGGTTGTTTTGTTCAGGCGATGTGCGCAAAAACCCCAGTTGATTACGTGGAAATACTCCTAAAGCTGCGGTAGGATGTAAGTGCTTGAGAAGCTCCAACTTATCTACTTTATTTTTCAAGTTAACTTGTAGAAGTGTTTGTAAGTGAAATAAATGTGGCAACTCGATAATTTGTGGCCCTTGAACACCAACAGTCCCCCACTGTCGCAAAATACTTTCGATATCTTCAACTACAAAGGAATGTTCATCCACTTCTTTGAGGTCCTCCAAGAGTGACACTCTATTTTCGGATTGAGTCTTGGGCATAGTCCCAGCAAGTGCCATTGTTTCTAAGACAGAACCTCGAAGATGAAATAGCACTTCTGGAGTAGTACCAAAGGCTCCTACGCCTTTTCTCCAGATACCATAAAAATAGAGCGACTCCGGAGCGCGAAGTGAGTTGAGAAGAATCTGGGCTAACAGATGAGGACTCAAGTGCTTGCGCGCACTCTCAAAGACAACAGGCACAGCTTTTTTTAGATCACCTTTTTCCATCTGTGCTTTGATGTCTCGAAAAGAGTCTATGAAACCTGACTTATTTGTCGGTTGCCACTGGATCTCGATCTCGCTTTGTTGAACACCACTCTGACTCAAATACTGTAGCAACACTGTCTCGAACTCTTCAGGTGTGAAATTTTGCCACTCAACTGCCTTAAAAGCGAGGCCCTCTTTGAAATCAAAGAACTCGTAGCAAGCTATTGAAACTGTTGGCTTATTCCCAACATCTTGCCCTGCCTCAAGGGGCTTAAAAAGCAGAATCCTTCCATCTTTTCGCAAGATACTTCCATCTAGCAAAAAGTTTGTAAACTCTGCGGTTGATATGTTAATCTGCCTTTTCACAAAATGCCCCAATTTTTCGACCTCAGTCTCTCAGTTAGTGGTAGATTTGAGAGTAGGGTAAAGGTTATTTCGTAGTATGGAAATACAAAGTATGCAAACAACTCCATCAACCCAAATAGTCAAAATCGGCGATACGTTGATTGGTGGAAATGCGTTTACAGTTATCGCTGGTCCTTGCTCCATCGAGAGCCGCGAACAGTTCATTGAGGTCGCTGAGGCAGTAAAGGCTTCTGGGGCTTCACTTCTGCGCGGTGGAATTTGGAAAATGCGCACTTCTGCGAAGTCTTTTCAAGGACTCGGCGCAGATGCCTTTGGCATGGTGAAAGAAGTCCTCAAACAGACAAATATGCATTTAGTCTCTGAAGTGACAGATCCTCGTCAAATCGAAGAACTTTATGACGTTGTCTCCTGCTTCCAAGTAGGCTCTCGCAACATGCACAACTACTCTCTTTTAAAAGAGCTGGGCAAACAAGATAAGCCCGTAATGATCAAGCGTGGTTTTGCTGCTCTTATTGAAGAGTGGATCAAAGCAGCTGACTATGTCACTAATGGTGGTAACAATCAGGTTATCCTTTGTGAGCGTGGCATCCGTACATTTGAAACAGCCACTCGCAATACTTTGGATCTCAATGCAGTTGTCTACGCAAAGAAGAACTCTCCATTCCCAGTGATTGTAGATCCCTCTCATGCTGTTGGCATTAGCGCTCTTGTTCCAGATTTATGTATTGCAGCTGCTGCTTGTGGAGCTGATGGCTTAATCGTCGAAGTCCACCCTCGTCCAGCAGAAGCATTATCTGATGGGCAACAAGCTCTGACACCAGCCGTGTTTGCAGAGACAATGAATAAAATCACTCGCGTACTTGCAGCTCTCGATCGCCCTCTTAACAGAGCTAAATAAGGACTGGTAATGAACAAACATTCTCCTAATCCAGAGATCATTCGCAACATGTTTTCAAAAGTGGCTGCAAACTATGATAAAGCCAACTCTGTACTCTCAGTGGGCATTCATCATCTGTGGAGAAAAAACCTCGTTAAATATTCTGGAGCAAAACCAGGAATGAAAGTTCTTGATTGCGCTACTGGAACGGGCGACCTTGCGATTGAATTTAAAAAAGCTGTGGGCAACAACGGAGCTGTGATTGGTACTGATTTTTGCGCTGAAATGTTAGCTCCGGCTCCAGCAAAAGCTGCAAAGAAAAATTTAAATATCGACTTCGCACAAGCTGACGTCACAAATCTGCAATATCCCGATAAGACTTTCGATATCTCGAGCATTTCTTTTGGCATTCGCAATGTGGGAGATCCAGTAAAAGGCATCTCTGAAATGGCAAGAGTCACAAAGTCTGGCGGAGTAGTTATGGTTTTAGAGTTTGGCCAAATGAACGCACCAGTGATTGGCCCTCTTTACAACTTCTATTCTGAAAAAGTCCTACCTAAAATTGGCGGACTCGTCACAGGTCAAAAAGAAGCTTACGAGTACCTACAAAAATCCTCTGCTGCATTCCCATGCCGCGAAGAATTTGTTGAACTCATGAAGCAAACAAACGCTTTTAGCAAAATCGAATACAAAAGCGTCTCTGGCGGAATCGCCTACATTTACAAAGCCACGGTAAAATAAAAAAATCCACCACTCTCTGCGGGAGGCCACAGCTCTAAACTCTTAGGGCCGCGCCCTCGCAGCTTTAAATTCAGGCCAGAGCCCCTCTCTCCAAAGCACTACCGCAG
>JBKHVM010000076.1:0-10375 GCA_046570065.1 Bdellovibrionia bacterium | reverse complement strand
TTTATTGCCTTTTCACTCTTGCTTCCTCAAGATTTTTGAAATCAAAGTGCTCTTGGTCCATGAGATGGCTAGGTTTTACACTGGCAAGGGCAGCTTGGATTGAGGCTCCAATGTCTGGTATCTCCTTTTCAAGAGAGCTTACAAGTGCCTTCATTTTTTGCCGTTTAAGCCCATCTTGTGAACCACACAAGTTGCACGGAATTATCGGAAAATCCCAAATTTGTGCCAGTTCAATGAGATCTTTTTCTGCCACATAGGCTAGGGGTCTTAGGATGATGTTGCGTCCATCATCAGACAACAATTTGGGGGGCATGCTTGAAAGTTGACCAACATAAAAAAGATTGAGCAGTGTGGTATTTATGAGATCGTCACGATGATGGCCTAATGCCATTTTTGTAAAGCCATTATCAAAGGCAAAATCATAGAGGATAGCTCTTCGTAATCGCGAACAAAGGCTGCAGTAGGTTTTTCCGTCTTGAACCTTATCGGTGACAATAGAATAAGTATCTCTTTCGATAACGTGAAGTTTGACCCCTAATGACTGAACCCACATTTTAAACTTTTCGGCATCAAAACCTGGTTGTTTTTGATCAAGAATAGCGGCTTCAACTTCAAAGTGAAAAGGGGCTCTTCTTTGAATGTCTTTTAATAGCGCTAAAAGGATAGAACTATCTTTGCCACCTGAAACGCAAACCATGAGTTTATCGTTTTCTTGAAGCATATTAAAAT
Source organism: Bdellovibrionia bacterium (assembly GCA_046570065.1). Lineage (GTDB taxonomy): Bacteria > Bdellovibrionota > Bdellovibrionia > Bdellovibrionales > Bdellovibrionaceae > JBKHVM01. Next base: position 9,646 of record JBKHVM010000076.1, on the reverse strand, counting down.
CACTCAAAGCTTTGGTAATTTGTCTGCGAATTTTTTGTGCTAAAGGATGTGTGTAATCAACTTCTTTAGCTTCGTAATTGTTTAGATTCATCATGGTCAGCAATCTCTATTACTTGTCTCGCTAAGCGAATATTTTTATCTTGTAAAGCAGCTAAGCCTCTTCTTAAAACGCGGTCGCCAATATTGAACTGACTTCCGTAATTGTCAATAAAGTAAATAACTTTAACTGCTATCCAATTTTCGTTAGATTCCTCAACATAGGCATAAGGAGAAGGGATGCCCCTGATTTCTCCAATTCCAGCAGTGGCTTGTTCGATAACTTGTTTGGCCAGTTCGATGTTCTCACCATGTGCAATTTTAAAAATTTGTCGTCTAACGATGGGCTGTTCTGGTGGAGAAAAGTTGGATATCTGAGCTTGCGACATAAAACGATTTGGAAGAGTTATGAGTTCATCAGAGAATCCACCCAAGGTCGTAGATCGCCACGTGATCTCCTTAACTTGTCCAACGCACTTCTGAAGCCCCAATTGTACTTCGAGCCAGTCTCCGATTTCATAGGATTTGTCCAATTGAAGCGAAATACCCGCAAATAAATTGCCGAGAGTGTCTTGGAGGGCTAGACCGAGTATGATTGAAAAAGCAGCTGAAGTCGCAAGTAAGGGGCCAACGTCAACTCCAAAAATTGTAGTCACTCCCCAAAATAGTAAAACAATAGAGAGTATCAAAGAAAACATATTGACCATGAGCAAAGGAACTCCGTGCTTCATGGAGCTTAAGAACATGTATTGTAAAACTAAGAGCCGAGAGGTCTTTACAAATACCACATTTCCCCAAACAAATGTAATCAATGCCACATAGGGTGTGATGCGATCTAAGTGCCACATCGTTCCTTCGGACTTTTGTAAAAAAATGAAGCTGAGGAAAAACAGGGACAATAAGGCAAAATTTCGGAGGAGTACGCGAAAATGATTCCGGATGATGCGGTGTCTTTCTTCAGAGGCTTCACGTAGAAACGTTTTGTAGAAAATCCAAGCAATAGCTACTAAGCATGCTAAAAGGATATAAGGCTCAAGGTCTAGTAGACGATATAGAGTATTTAGTTTGATAAAACGTTCAGCCATAGACTCTCCTTTTTAAAAAATAATAGTCATTGTTTCGACTGAGGTCGAGTCTATTTTTTAAAACCAGTCTCTAAAATATGCAGATCTTCGGTGAAAATAGAGAAATGACGAAACTAATCCAAATCATGGTTGTGACAGGCCTCTCTGGGGTCTTATTAGCGTGTGGTTCAAATTTTGAAGCTACCTATGAGGAAATAGCAACGGACACTGTTGAAAGTTTGGCTTGCGAAAATTTTGAGCTCGAATTCTGGGATGGTTTTAAAGAATTTATAGTACGACATAACTCATTTCCTGAGGCTGCAGCACTCAATCAATATATCGTAAGTCAGACAGATGTTTTGAAGGCGAAAAGGCCTGATCTGACATCTCGGCAGCTCTCTTATTTGGCTGAGGCATTGAGTGAGTTGGTGGAGTTTGTTTTTAAAGAAAGTGAAGCTGTGAGTTCAACACCACAAGAAATGTTGATGTTAATTGCAGCCATTGACGGTGGGGATCAGTCTACTGCCTTTAAGCAATACATGGTGGAACAAACTCGTTATCGTATTTCTAGAATTAAGAAGTATGTTAATGACCTTGCTCTCACTTGTGATAAAGAGATTCTTCCTGAAGAACCTTTTGATTTAGCGACAACTCCCATCAACACAAACCTACCTTTACCATTAACGGTATGGGGAGCTCGATTTGCAATGACCACGGCCTATCAGAGTTGTCAGGCGCCAGTTTCGGAGGCTTTAAAACAAAATGATGAAGCCTTGAGGGGAGTTGCTATTACGGGTAAACATCCAGATGGTGTTGGTTCAAAACGGGTGATTGCAAGTTTAACCGATGTGCAAAGGACTCACCCTTATCTAAAAAATGTTAATAACTACTCTGCACAGTGTTTTAATGTAAAAGAAAATCCACTAATCTATGATTATGGCGGAAAGCCTTATGCAACGACAGCATTAAATTCTCCTATTGATTTCTTCAGAGATAACGGCTCAGGAACTTCTGTGCTGGGTATTGATTGCTCTGCTTTTGTGTTTTCTGCTTATGCAACTGCAGGTCTTAAATTAAACTCTCAACGGCCTCTAAAAGCCTCTGACTCGTGGACTTGGGGCTCTGGTGCATATATGGACCTATCAAAAAGCAAATTGGATTGTTTAAAAAATATTGAGGTAAGTCCTCAGCAGACTATAGCGGCCGGTGATATCGTGGCTGTATATGGTCATGTCTTTATCATTGATGAAGTGGGTAGTGATCCTCTGGGTTTGCAGCAAGCTAAAAATGAAGCACAGTGCGAAACTTTAACATCGCAAGATTTTGACTTTAGAATTCTTCAATCTTCAAACTCTCTTGGAGGGGTGGGAATCAACCGTTTTGAAGGTAGTGAATATTTAGAGACCAGTCCCAAATTTAAAGAAGGTTTTGAAAAACTAGCTAAAGAAAGTTGCCGTGCACGTTTTCAGAAGAAAACAACCACACCAAATTTAGGTATCATGGCGGTTGTTAGACATAAGGGAACTGCGGAGTGCAAGGCAAAACGAGTTGAATTGGAAAGAGAAAATTGCATCACTCAATGCCGTCTGTAAATTTAAGCTCTGCTTCTTTGGGTTTTTGAATCCAGAAAAGCTCTGCAGATTCAGATCGCTCTCCTAGAGGACTGACAAAGTGTAATAACACTCGGTATTCTCCAGGCTTAAGTTCCTTTATGCTTTTAAGATTCAGTGAGTTAGTCACTTCAGACTTTTTGTCGATCAATTTCCACTTGCCCAGAAAGCGACGATAATAGATTTTAATTTCGCTGGAGAGGTTAAGATCATTTTTCCAAGAGAGAATTTCTTCGTGGAGTTTAAGTTCACTTGGAGCTGCAACTTCAATTCTTTCAATTACAATTGGCTCGGAGCTCAGTAAACCATCTGTTTCTATACCAGAACCCGAAATGGCAACAATCTTGTAAGAATATCTCCCTGGAGGTAGTTCTTGAGTAAAATGTGTTGTCATAAGATTTTTTTTAATAATTTTTTGATTATCTAAATTCTGAATTTCAATGCGATAAGAGACGGCACCTGCAGAGTCAGCCCATTTGAGGTCGAGTGTTCCTTTAAAAGTACTACGATTAGCAGGGATGATTTTTTGCGGTTCTTCTTTGAGGGTGACCTCTTTAGGGGGGACAATAAACTCAGAGACTGGAGACCATTGTGAGTAGGCGCCACGAAAATCCAAAGCTCGTCCCCGAACATAATATTTATTTGGAGGTAATGACACTTCAAATTGGGTCGTATTTGAGTCTAATTTTTTAAATACCTTTTTTTGTAGGGTTTGAACTTCGACTTGATATTTTTTTGCCCCAGGCACTGTTTCCCATTCAAATTCGACAGTGACTTCTGTCAGCGCAGGGGGGGGATCACTAGAAGCGAAAGTGGCTCTAGTGGTAAAAAAAAGTGTCAAAAAAAGAAAGTACTTCATTTCTTTGGCTCACTATTTTTACTTATTTCTAAAGCAAATTTAAAAGCTTGTAAGGTATTTAGATCCAAACCGGTTTTGCTATTAGCATAGCGATAGGCTTCAATAAAATCATGCACTGCTGAATCACCAATATCTAATACTTGTAAACAGATATTTAGGTTTTGCTCAATGGGAAAGCGAGGCCCTTCCTTTTCATTTAAAAAGTCATACAGTTTTTTAAATTGCGGATAGATAGATTTTCGATCTGGGCGAGTAGCAATTTTGAGGAGCTGAAGTGAATATTCTCGGCAGGATTTTATAGGCAGGATTTCTGCATTTTGAGAAGTGCAAAAATTAAGTATTTGAGAAAAGTCTGCTTTAAGAAGACTATGCTGAGATTCTGGTGCTTGTGCATATTCTTGAGCCCACAGGAAAGATTCCTCAAAAGTGAAATCATACTTATTTTCAAGAAAGAGTCCTTTAAAAGTTGCCAAAAAAATATCAGCCTGTGCATCAGAGCTTTTTGCCATCAAGAGGGCAGTTTCGATGCTTTTTTTGATGTCTACTCCAGACTTTTCGAGAGTTTGATAAACGCGTTTAAATCTTTGCGCAGAACCACGACAGCCTTCAGTGACAAGAAGGCTTTGTTTGAGAACCTGGGTCTCACTCAGTTCTATTCCGGCTTGATTTTTAAGGTAGGAGTGTACTTGTTTAAATTCATTAAGGGGGGAACACTTCGATGGGCCATAGACAGTGTCTGCGTCAGCTTGAGGTGGCTGATAGATTGTTAATAATAAGCCCAATAAAACAAAAAAGTATCTATGAAAGTTCATTTAGAAATTCCATGAAAAGACCAGCTGAGGATCTTTTTGTGAGAAAGCATCTAAGCTGACAAGTGGAGCGTAGATTTTTCTCTTAGATTCTCTATGCTTGTTATAAGTACGAATGTATTCACTTTCAGACAGCCAAGGCAAGGCTGAAGCTAAAAGAGAAACAACAGCAATTGGCTTATGATCATCATGCATTTGTCCCAACATGGCTGCAGAAACTATAAAATTGGAACCAATAGACAGAGTCTCAAGACGATCCTGCATCAGAGCCCGTTGTTCAAGCACTTCTTCACTGAGTCTTTCGCGAGTAAGATCTTGTCTTTTATCTTTTGCTGGTGTTTTGCTAATGTTTTGCCAAGCTCGTGTTGCAGGTTTTTGAGTCATGAGGTAAGAGGCAATGCCAATCCAAGTTAAACCCACTGCTTGCCCTGTTTTTGCTATGAGATCAGCGTCCTTTTTTTCTTGAGTGTTTAAATTATCTGTACGGTATTTACTTTGCATTTGCATGGCAGAAGCAAAAGTTGCGACTCCAGACGTAAGCATTGTCCATTGAGTGAGTAAGGAGCTTTTTTCTTCCCACTGAGACAAAGCTTGAAGCCTTTCGCTAGCTCTTGGCGCCACTTGCAATTCTGGATAGTCTAAGCCTGATAGCGGTGGGGGCGAGTTTTTTGGAGAGATTTCTGAGTTTGAGGTTTGTGCCAAGCTTAGTTGGCTTAGGATTAAGCTAATAACAACAGTGGTAATTTTTAATTGTTTCATGGGTATCATGCTAAGGGCTAAAGGCCTAGAAGTTGAGTCTAAATCACAAAAATTGGACCTTTAGCTTTGCGAGTTTTGTTATCATCTCAATAAGAGACAAAGAGTGCGGCTATTTAAATTGAATACAGATCAAAGTCCTGATCATGTTAAGTTTTAAAATAAATGGCCGAACAGTCTCAATAAGATAAAAACCCCGAGAGGTTCAGAATGAAAATTTTCAGTCATTTTCTTGCAACTGTGTCTACTTTGAGTATGGTAATCACACCTGTAGCCCATGGTGCTCAAGCAAAAAAGATAAGCCAAAGAGAAAAAGTTGCGACTTATCTAAAAGAAATGGGCCTTGCCGGTAAAAAACCAAAAACAGTAAAAGAATTTTGGCGTTCGGTCAGACATGTTTACCCGAAGGACATTCAGCAAAAGATGGATCAGTGGGTAGCCAGAAATCATAATGAGTTGATGCCAGTTTTTGAAGCCACTACTTTTAAAGATGGTGCAGGTAAAGAGCAGGTACGATTATTAATTAAAAAAGACAAACAAACTCTTACGGCAACGATTACTGGTGATGAAGATATCCCACTTAAAATTGGTGGTGTTTCTTTCACTAAGAAAGAAATCACTAAGCCAAATTCGGTGCTGAACAAATACTATCAACAGGATGCTGGGTTTAGAAAACAGTTTAACAATTCTCAAAATAGACAAAGTCTTCTGCGCAAGAATCCAGTAATTTCTTATCAAGATTTTATAAAACTTACTGATGCACAACGTATTGAGTATATTATCTATGCTCGAAAAACTATGGAAGCTGCGCAGAAAGTTTTGGAGTCCAAAGAGCGCAAGTCCGTACGTATTGAACAAGATGCAAAGTCTTATGCTGAAGTTTTGTGGAATAACCTTTTGGGCTCTGAAGCAATTGCCAGTTTAGGTGGAAAGCGCTGCGTGGTAGCTGGATACATTTCAGTTTATGGAGGCTCAACGCAATCTTGCGGTGGTGCAGCTGAAGGTCAAGCAGATCTAAAACAGCAAATGGATCGTTACAAAGCAAGCTGTCCTGATTCTGGAGCAGTTCCTTGTAATCCTCTTGTCTATGGATTTAAAGCAGGATCTGAAGCATACTGCGTGCCTCGTAGTAATGTGAAGTATGCAACAAGTTACTGTAATAAACAGTCTCCTCTTAATGATGTGAGTGATAAAAAGCGTATTATTGAGTCATTCTATGAGAGAGACGGTAAGAAAATTGATTTGAAATTTAATGAAGAAGGTAAGATTTCCAAAGAGCAATACGCTGAGATTTCTGAGTACCTTAAGGGTCTTAATGGTTTGATTTCGGGTGCCGTTGAGCTTTGTGATAAAGATCCTGAGTTTGCTGCAATCAAAGCAAAACGTGATGATCAAGTAGATGCGTGTGAATCCTTAAAAATTAGAGCATTCGACTTGCAAACACTTGAAGTTGCAACGGAAGAGGGTGCCGTTTTGCCAGTTCCAGTGGGTGGGGATAGTGATTGTAAATTAACTAAGCCAGGCTCTAACTACGACGAAGAGCAGAAGAAGTGCGTCTGTGCTGAAGGTCAGGAAGAACAAAAAAACAATGAAGGCAAATCGGCTTGTGTTGTTGTTGGTGGACTAGATTTACCAGCAGAAACTGGAATTGAAGAGGGTGCTGTGCCTCCAGCTGAAGAAGCTTCTTGGTGGGATCGTAATAAAGACTGGGTTGTGCCAGTTGGTATCTTTGCGGGATTGCTTGGATTGTTGTGGTGGTTAAATAAAGATGATAAAAAGCAATCAGCGGTAGCGCATGTTCCACAACCAACGCCACCTCTTCCAGATTGTCCTCCTGGATATAAAAAGGATGCGAACGGAGCTTGTACGCGTACCATTAGGCAAGTAGTTAAAGTTCCTGTGACAGCGCCGGCACCACCACCTATTCAATGTAGTGGGCAGATTGTTAATAATGTCTGTATTCCACCGGTGGTCACTCCTCCACCGAGTGAAGGTGGATCAGGAACAACTCCTCCGCCGGGCTCAGCGGGCGGTGTTCTAGACCGCGGTGCTAGATAAAAGTCAGAATTAAAATAAATTAAACAAGGGCTCATTTTGAGCCCTTGTTTTTTTTAGTTCCATTCCTGTAAAATAAATCCATGGATATCGAACGGATTCGTTATACCCCACCAGAAATAGAAAAAAATAAAGCACCGGAACCGTTGCGGGCTCCAAAGAAGCGAGTTCCAAATGCTCCTGTGGGGACAATATTAGAAAAGAGATTGCGCTGGAGCTTGGGAGATCAAATTGGTTTCCATTCAGGCTCAACTCCAAAACGTCGTGGTTATGTGTTGGCAATGTGGAGTTGGCTTGCCAATGTTATTGATCTTCTTGTCTTGATTTCGTTGAGTTCTTTTTTTATAGCAGCTTTATCCATGGTGTTCGGTCAAAATATTTCGACAGTAGTTGCGCAATCGCAGAGTAATGCATCCCTAACTTCGCTCTACCTTGAAGTCTTTTTTCTTTCTGCTTGGTTGTATTTTATTTTAATGCGTCTTTTTATGGGAGCAACTGTTGGAGAGTGGGCCTGTGACATTCGTTTAGGAACTCCTCAAGATCAGAAGAAGCGTAACTACGCTTTCAAGGTAGCAGGCAGAGAGTCCCTGATGGTGCTTACTGGTTTGGTGGTTCTGCCGATGCTCTCTCTGATTTTAGCTAGAGATTTAGTGGGAAATCTTTTAGGTTTAAAGTTACAGACGCTCAAATAAAGCCACAATTTCGTAGTGGGTAGTGTTAGGAAACTGATCTACAAGAGTTACATCTTTCAATTTAAATTTTCTACTTAAGACCTTTGTGTCTGTAAAAAAACTATCTGCAAAGCAAGAGACATAAATAATTTGTCGTAAATTATTATGTTCTAAAAGTTCTTCCGCGAAAGCTTTTAAGCCTGATCGAGGGGGATTTACGAGAGCGAGCTCTCCGGTCTTAGAAATATTTTTTTGTTTCAAATTTGCCTGAAAATCTCCACAAAATATTTCAATTTTTTTTGCAAACTCTGGATTTTCTTCAAGAGTTTTTTGCAAAGGTGTTAGTATTGATTTGTCAAACTCATAAATTTTCAGTTTTTTTGCTTTTTTAGCTAAGAGAAAAGAAAAATTACCAATACCAGCTCCGAACTCAATGATCTCGTCGCATGAGTTTTGCTGTAAATAATTAAGGATCGAATCGCATAAGAGTTTATTAGATTTAAAGCCCGGTTGGGTAAAGCTAGAAATATAACTATGAAGTGGAATCTCGCACTCTCCATCAGAAGTTTTGAACCAATGCTGAGTGGTTGCCGACTCTAACTTCCAAGAGTTTCCTTGTAAAATGGGTGTCTTTTTCTTTTGGCCAATTTCTATTTGAAAGCCTTGTGCAGTTAAAAATTCTAAAAGAGTTTTTTCTTCGAGGATCTTTTTGATATCTATGTTAGCTGCATCTATCCAAATGCCTTTGAGTTCTGGATGGGCTCCGATGCGCAAACGCAAGCTGGCTTTTGCAAAGGGCCAAGGAGCTTTTTTGAGTTGCGTTAGAGTGTGATTGAGCTCTGGTTCGGCGACGAGGCATTGATTAATGTCCTCGATTTCAGTGCGCTTGTGGTTGTAGAGTCCTAGGGCACCTTGAAAAAAAGTAAAATCAAGGCGTGTGCGGAGGGCAGTTTGTCCCGCAGAAACAATGTTGAGTTTAATTTGAGAAAAGCCGTGATTCTGAAGTCTTAGCTGAAAGTCTTCTAGTTTGTTGCGAAGCTGTAAGTCGTATTTCACCCCCCACTGTGAGCATCCGGAACAATTCGCTTGATGGGGGCATTGAGCTAAGTTAGACATGGTCTGATATTAACAGAGGCGGTAATTATGTTTAAGAAAATTTTATCTTTGGCGGTTATTCTCAGCTCTTTTGCAGCAGTGCCGAGTTTGGCACAAAACAAAGTGAACAACCCCCTAATTCGCAATTGTTACACTTTTGGCGGTGAGTTTTGGATCTATAACTTAAATCAGGCTCAAGAACTGCCATCTTGTCGTTTTGAGGGCATGGCCGTTGGAGCTTTAGACTTCTTTTTGTATACTTCTCGCGACACTGTAACCTCAATTCGAGCTCTTTCTATAGCTAGAAATCCAGTTCCGACGGGTGAAGTTTGTGGTGTTTATCAAGGGCAGTTAGTTCTTGGAGTTGATGATCAAGGTGAACAGCATCGTTTTTGTATGTTTAAAGACAAATCATTTATCTCTGAGAGAGCACTAAAGTTAGGCAAATTTGCTCCTGAAGTTGCTCCTCTCGTAAAGGGCCTAGAGGCTGCTTTGCAATAATCACCGACTCTCATTGACCAAGCCGAGTGACCAGATTATGGTACTCGGCTATGAAAACTCTAATTAAAATCTCACTTATTTCTCTAGTCGCCTTTTCTCCTGTCGTCTCTCAAACTCAAAATAAGCCCTCTCCTTTTAAAGGAAAAGAAAACGTTGATAGCGTTGTCTCTGTGCCACACTCGTTGATGGG
>JBKHVM010000075.1:0-10565 GCA_046570065.1 Bdellovibrionia bacterium | reverse complement strand
GCCAACAGCCCCCCTACAGGGCGAACGCCTCCGGCTTGTTGGATGTCCCTGCAACAGAGGTCTTCAGAGTGTGGGAGGGATAAAAGCTCCAGCTTATTGTCGATGGCGGCGTTAACCTCATGGACGAGTGTGTGCGCTCAAATGAGGACATAGGTGTCCCCGTGGTATGGCAGCAGAGGCTCAAGAAGTATTTGCGCGGAGAGGGGCGGAGCTTGGGAGAGCAGGCAGAGTATCCTTCTGTATAGCTGACGCTCCCGCTGCGCCTTGGAGTATGTTTTGTTCTGGAGTGCCACCGTCCCGCAGTGCCAAGGCTTTGTAGGCCCTGGGGCTTGCTTTTGGAGGGCGGGGCTACAGGGTTTTGTTTGTTACTTTTGAGAAACCTTCAATCCTTTGGTCTAGTTGGGTGGGAATGTTGAAGCTTTTTATAATTTTTATGATACATCATTGCCCATGAAAACTTTGGTGGAAAATTTTGATTTATTAGATAACAAAACTCTTTGTCGCTTGGTTTGTGAACAAGCCGGCTTTGAAGTTTTTGTGAATAACGAAAAAGTTCAGGTCGAAGCTTCTGGATTTTTGCTTTTAGATAAAAACACTACTTATTCTATTTCTGTGCGCAAAAGTGGCTATGAGGATTTTTGCGAACGATTTGTTTCGTCGCAAAGTCTGAGTTTTATTTATGTGAATTTAAAAAAACGGCGGCATCTTCATGCCGTTTTGCTGTAGCTATTTGTGGATTATTTTTTTAGTGCATGGCTTGCGGAGAAATCAAATAGAACTCAGGGATGTCCACTGCGAAAGTTTCGCCATTTTCTGCTAAAAATTGATACTGCCCTCTCATGATTCCCCATGGTGTCTCTAAAGGACAAGCACTCTCGTATTCAAATTTTTGCCCAGGGTAAATCTTAGGCTGAAGTCCCACCACTCCCGGGCCACGCACTTCTTCCACTTGCCCCAAACCATTCGTGATTTGCCAATGACGGCTCATCAACTGCGCTGGAGAGTTCCCTTTATTTTCAATTGAAATTTTATAAGAAAAGAAAAAGTACGACTGATCCGGTCGGCTCTCACCCGCAATATAGTGCACTTCAGTACTGATTTTAAATTCCACTTGGAGGCTTTTCGTAATAGACATCCCCAAAAGGATAACCCAGCCTCCCCTTTAGGTCAATTTTAAGACTTTTTTTGAGGCAAGACTGTGAGATTCAGCAGTTTTAAAACCACTGGGTAATGATCCGATGGCATCAAAAGCTTCTGCTCCAAATTACGAGGAGCTGGCAGCGGAGAACCAAAATTATCAGACCAACGATAAACATGACACTGCTTTAAATCCAAATGAGAGCTAAGCGTTTGATCTAAAAAGCAAAAATCTATCTGTCGACCATCGCTGCGCCCAGCGCTCCGCACCTGATAAAAAGTCGCTCGTTCCGCCTCTGGCAACTTTGCAATCTCGAGGCAATCCTCGAGATCTGTCTCGCTGTACAAAGGCTTAAACTCCTCATCTGTATTGGCTCGAGCGGCATTGCCATTAAAATCTCCAGCCAACAAAATCCTTGCTTGCGGAAACTTCACTTTGGTTTCGTTATAAATTTCTACTAAGGTTTTTAGCTCAGCTTGCCTTCTTTCGAACCCACCAGGATCAACACGATCAGGATCCAAACGAGACTTTAAGTGCGTTAACAAAATGATCAAAAATGGATTCAGAGGGTCCTTAGCAAACAAGTGCAACTCAGCACAATCTCGAGAAAACTTGTGACTCACCCCTGTCACTTTCACCAAGGGATATCCCGTCCTCAATGAGTCTCGTTCGTGAGGGTAAAGATAATTGATGAGACGATTTTTATTGGTATGCAAATCAAAATAAAAAGGCAAATTTTTACGGACTAAAAATCCCACATCAATATTGCGATCAGAATTTCCCTCAATCAAAGCCACTGAATATTCAGAGTTAAGAAAATACTTATTAAAGTTTTCTAGGGATTCTCTCCCCCCAACTTCACATAACAAAATAATATCGCTGTTAATTTCTTTAAGAGCCTGAGCGATTTTTTGCGTTTTAAAAAGTGGCTTATTCTCATAAATACTTGTCGACAGACGCTGCCACTGGCTTTCGTTTAAACTTTGATAATGAGAGGGCGGTTCAGACTCAAAGAGCAAGAACAAATTCTCAGCATTGAGCAAACAAATTTTTAAATCGATTTTGTCCACACTCTGCATCAGGTCCACTCCATGATTGATTGTAAGGTGAATCATGGCAGAATACCAAACAGTTTGAGGAGAAACAGATGAGAAAGTTTAAATTTGTCAGTTGGATAGATTCTGCCAAGGTTCAAAATTCCGTTCACAAGGTCCTTCCCCAAGCAGGATTCGTATTTATCCTAGGAAAAACCCAAGAGTCGTTATTAAAACGTATTTTGTCTCAACACGCACAAGATTGGCAAAAAACAGACTTAGCAATTTCAGAAAAAGAAATCATCCATTTTCATGGCCACCAAGGTCACGTCTGGATCGTTAAACTCAAGGCCCTTGAAAATAAAACACACCAAGGCCGCTTAGGAGATTCTCTCTATTCACAGGCTCGAGATCTTGTCGGCACAGTCATGCAAGCCGTAAAAGCTTGCACAATTAAAAACCTCTACGTCGACTTCACAGAAACGCACTTTGATCAGAACTTAGGAGCTCTGGTCGGAATGGAAATGGCTTCCTACAACTTTAAAGAAATCTATTTGGGTCAGATGAAGCACGAATGGCCACAGTTGCACCTCAGCTCCAGTGGCAGTGAGCTTCCGCTCAAAGAGGCAACAACCCTTGCCAAAGCCGTGAATTTAAGTCGCCACTTTGTTAACTTACCTCCAAACGACGCTAATCCAGCGACTCTTTCTCAGTGGGCTAAAACCGAGCTCTCTAAAATCAAAAATGTTTCTGTGGAAGTATGGAATGAAGCGCGACTTAAAAAAGAAAACATGAATCTCCACTTGGCTGTTGGACAAGGCTCACACACTCCACCTTGCTTGGTTCACATTAGGTACCGTCCCACTAAAAAAGCAAAACGAGCTCCTCAGGCCTTTGTTGGCAAAGGCATCACTTTTGATACGGGTGGCTTAGACATCAAACCAAGTTCTGGCATGCGTCTCATGAAAAAAGACATGGGTGGCGCCGCAGCTATTATGGGCGTTGCTCTTTGGGCCGCCGAAAGTCAGTACCCAGGACCTCTAGATTTTTATTTAGCTCTTGCGGAAAATTCTGTAGATGCAAAATCTTTTAGACCTTCAGATGTGATCATTGCCCGCTCTGGAATGTCCGTAGAAATTGACAACACAGATGCAGAGGGAAGATTGGTTTTGGCAGATGCTCTTGATGTGGCCGTCACCCAAAAAGGTGAAAACAAACCTAATCGCGTGATCAACGTCGCCACACTTACAGGAGCTATCAAAGTAGGCCTAGGATCTGAAATTGCAGGCCTCTTCTCCAATGATGATGATCTTGCTGAAGATCTCAATCTCGCCGGATTTAACTCTGGAGAACTGAACTGGCGCATGCCTTTGCATAAAAAATATTGGTCATCAATGAGCTCTCACTTTGCTGACTGCAAAAACTCTGGCGAAGGTTTTGGTGGCGCCATCACTGCGGCCCTCTTCTTAGAGAAATTTGTTAAGGACACACCATGGGCCCACTTAGATATCTATGCATGGACAGACAAAGCTCAAGGACCTTATAGCAGTGCTGGAGGAAGTGGCCAGCCCGTACAAACACTTATTAAATATCTTCTAGAAAGCTCTGCGACTTAGAAGGACCTAAACACAACAAAAAGCCAGTCTGCTAAAAAAACAGATCTGGCTTTTTTTATCAAAACTTAGCGATAGCAGAATGAGCAACGATTTAAGGGTGCAATTTTTTAGGGATTCAACATGTGTCGAGTCCACGCTGCGCTGGGCGTGGGTCTCTCATAGACGTAGCGCTCATGCAGGCGCCCTTCTGTACCAAACCAAAACTCATAGCGCTCTGGCACAATCAGGAAACCACCCCAGTGTGGTGGACAAGGAACCTCTTGATCAGCAAACTGCTCCTCATATTTTTTTAGACGTGCAAAAAAATCTTCACGCTTATTAAGAACTTCACTCTGATCAGAAGCCCAAGCCCCTAACTGCGAGAGACGCGCGCGAGTTGCAAAATATTTTTCGCTGGTAGCTCGATCTACCTTTTGGGCTTTACCATTGATGCGAATTTGTTGCCAAAGATCTGCCCAATAAAAGTTGATACAGACTTGAGGATGAATATTAATATCTTGCGATTTAGCACCATTGTAGTTGGTATAAAAAATAAATCCTTCAGGAGAGTGTTGTTTACAGTAAACAACGCGCACTGAAGGATTTAGATTTTTATCCACCGTACTCAATGACATGGCAGTTGGTTCTGCCACGCCTTTTTGAGTGGCAGAATCAATTAAAAACTTAAAGTTTAGATATGGATCCTGCTGGAAGTTAAACATTATTTTTTAACGATATCTAACAATTCAACTTCGAAGATAAGAACTGAATTTGGTGGAATACCAGGGCGGCCAGATGGACCGTAAGCAAGATCTGGTGGCACAAAAAGTTTGTACTTAGATCCAACTTTCATCATCTGAAGAGCTTCTGTCCAACCAGGAATCACACCGCTCACTGGGAACTCAGCAGGCTGACCACGGTCGATTGAAGAATCAAATTGCTCGCCAGAAACCAATGTCCCTTTGTAATGGCAACGAACAACGTCATCTTTACTTGGCGTCTTACCAGTGCCTTCTTTTTCTACGATATACTGTAGACCAGAAGCTGTCGTCTTAACACCAGCTGCAGATTTGTTTTTCTCCATAAAGTCTTTAGCTTCTTTAGAGTTTTTGTCTGCAACTTCTTGCTGCTTCTTGATGGCTGACTCTTGCAGTTTCATCATCGCAGTTTGAATTTCTTCTTTAGTCATCTGCTCTTTACCATTTTTAGCGTCAGTCAACGCCATGGCTAAAGCTTCTGGATGAAAATCAATGTTTTGCTGTTTTAAGTTTTGGCCAATTTGAAGACCGATAGCATAAGATGCTTTCTTCTCGTCGTTGTCCAATTTAACTTTTTTATCACAGCCAGTGCTCATCACAACGAGAGCAGCTCCTGCTGTTGCTAATAGAATCTTGTTCATGACTTCTCCTTGTCATAGTCTTATTTAAAGTTGACTTAACCGAGTCATCATCACACTAAACTTATCTGAATTCAAACATTTAATATTGCGCAGATAAGAGACTTGGAGCAGGATAATCCCATGCAACACTATCTGCTATATTTTGTGGCACTTTTTGGGCTTTCACAGAGTGCTAACTTAGTAAAACTAGCACAGGCCCCTCTTGAAATGATCGGCTTTTGGCGGCTTTTGCTCTCAGCGCTGTTCATGCTGCCCCTGGCGTTACGCAAAGATGACCTCAAGAATTTACTCCAAAATCCCCAGCTCATGAAGTGGACTGGGATTTCCGGACTTTTCTTTTTTCTGCATTTATGGACCTTTTTCTATGCTTCTCAGAATACTTCGATTGCTAATTGTATGATAATTTTCTCAATCAACCCGCTCTTCACAGCTATTGGAGCACGTTTGGTTTTTAAAGAAAAAATCGCCCCCCGACTCATCCTTGCCTACGTTTTTGCTTTTTTAGGAATCTATCTTTTGGTGAAACAAAGTTTAGCCTTCGATAAAGGCTTTGTTCTCGGTGATCTCTCAGCTTTGGTCTCAGGCATTCTCGTGTCAGTGTATATTATCGCCGGCAAACGCGTGCGCCACGAAGTCTCAAACACGAGTTTTTCGACACTGCTTTACACTATTACTGGAATCCTGTTTTTAGGTCTCGCTATAGCTCACGACACCCCTCTGTGGAGCGACAACTCAACAACGTGGCTTGCTATTTTAGGCCTCGTCATTCTTCCTACGTTTTTGGGTCACAGCTTATTTTTGTACTTAGTAAAGTACATGAACATCAACTTAATGACTTGTGGAAAATTAATTGAACCCGTCATGTCCTCGGCTATCGCCTACTGGTTATTTGCCGAAGCTATTAATGCAAATACCGTATGGGCTTTTCTGGCCACCTCTGTGAGCTTAGTTATCTTGTTTGGCCCTGATATCAAAAAAATTATATTTAAAGCGAAACACTAGTGAGGAAATGCACCTTAAAAATATTCTCTCAATCCACTTTTCAGTTTGAGGATGACTTCTGTAATAACCAAAAATTCTTTTGATGGGACAACAATTTTAATGGCATTTGCGTCTGCAGGTATTTAAATACTTGCTCATTAAAAAATCCAACGTGCGTGGTATCACGTCGATAAGACCAGCCAGCAAACTCAGCAAAATTTTCTGGCGGCGGACTAGTCATCAAAAAACAAATCCCATTTTCTTTTAAAAGCTCCCACATCTTGAAAAGCTCCTGTCGTGGTTCATAAAAGTGTTCCACCACTTCTGTACAAACAATAAAGTCATAAGAATTTGCAACCAACACACTTGAATCCGGAAAATAATAGGGATCGTATTTCTGAATCTGCCGCCCATCTTCTTTTTCAATCAAATCTGCCAAGTACCCAGTCGGACCACAGCCATAATCCAAACCGCGCTCTTCAGTCTTAGTATGAACTCGCAAGCTCTCCCTAAGAGATTCAAAAAACTGCCGGTACCCAGGGCTTTCTGTATTTCGATGTTCATCATAGCGAGACTTTTCAACTTCAGGACTCACTCGGGCTTGCTGCGGGTCCATAAAAAGAAAACCACAAAAGTCGCATTTAAAGTAATTTCTTTGCGGCTTAGCATGAACGTTCCACACTTTTAAGTTAGTCTCACTGCAAATAAGACATTTTTGAGGCAAAGGTTCTCCTTTTGTGTTAGGATCATTTTTTAAAGGAAATAAGTTTATGTCAAAGAAAGTTGTAATTTACACCAAAGATCCTTGCCCTTTTTGTGTCCGTGCTATTCAGTTTATGAAGAATCGCCATATTGAGTTTGAAGAAATTGATCTTACTGGCAATCAAGCTGAAATTGATCGCATTAAGCATGAAACTGGTTGGATGACTGTTCCGATCATTCTAATCGATGGCCAATTGATAGGTGGCTACACCGACTTAAAAAATTTGGACGAAGAAGGCAAATTAATGCCGCTTCTTGAGTCCAAATAATTATTGTCGTAATTCTGTTTTTTTCATCATCTCTTGAGGTTGAGAAAAGAAGACCTCAAGAGATTTTTTTATGTCTTCGGTATTTCGCTCCTTAGTGACGATAGAAAGAACACTTTGGCCAAAGACTAACCATGGAATCGTGGTGCGCACATAAAAACGCACTCTTCTCAACGCAGGTTCTTCGCCAAAATAATGCACACACAGATCGATAAAACGAATTAAACTTCGCCCGTACTCTGCACCCTCTTCTTCTGAAGTTAGTGGTGCTCGGCGGCCAGCAAAGGACTCTGGCATCGCTAAGCCTAGCTCCTCAGCTAATTGCCACATCATCCACGGCCTCGCTGCCAAACCCCGTCCCGCCATGACCATGTGACAACCAGTTTCTTGTAACATTGCGAGAGCATCTTCCGCAGTTTGCACATCGCCATTACCGATGATTGGCAACTGCGTGTTCTTCACTAAAAACTCTATTTGTGACCAGTCAGCACGTCCGCGTCTTTTTTGTTCAGCAGTGCGAGGATGCAAACACACCCAGGCCGCCCCTGCCTTTTGCAGGCCTGTCACAAAAGCTAAAAGTTCATCTAAATTTTTATCACTCCCCACAGCTCTCAACTTTACTGACACTGGAACTTGCGCGTAACGAGTGGTCATCGCCACCACTTCGGCTGCATATTGCGGATCTCCCATGAGGGCCACACCGTAATTATGGCGTAAAGCTTTTTGCACGGGGCACCCCATGTTGATATCAATGCCTGCCACACCCCAAGTTTCCATGGCGCGCACACTATCACGAATAGGTTCTTCTTCATTGCCCAGTATCTGCGGAACTAGAACTTCGTCATAAGGAGTTATCTTGGTTTCTAATGTTTGCCCTAACTCTTCGTGGGGTAAACGACGGCTATTGAGCATTTCTGTGGGCCACAGAGTTTGCCCACCTTGAGGCATATACTCTTGAATCAGATGGCGTAAAGCTGCATGAGATAGACCCACCATCGGAGCCAAACACAGCGGAAAGTTCAATCGCAAGTTTTTTTGCGGAAAATAAAAATTTTCTGCACGTTTTGTTAAGGAAATATTAAGACTCATGAGCACCCACCTGCCGCACCGTTATATCCTTTATTTTAACGAGTGAAAAGCTTAGTCTTGGCCCATGGCAAACTCTTTTCAATTAAAATTAGGTATTCTCGGTGGTGGACAAC
This sequence comes from Bdellovibrionia bacterium, assembly GCA_046570065.1. Classification (GTDB taxonomy): domain Bacteria; phylum Bdellovibrionota; class Bdellovibrionia; order Bdellovibrionales; family Bdellovibrionaceae; genus JBKHVM01. The sequence continues at coordinate 2,188 of JBKHVM010000075.1, read as the reverse complement.
TGGCGCGCCTTCTCGCTCAAAAAGCTCATGAACAGGGTTTTGCCTGTAAAGTGCTTTCGTCATCAAAAGATGACCCTGCGGCTCAAGTCACAGCTCATCATCTTTGTGCTGACATCAATGATGAAAGTGCCTTTAAAAAGTTTTGCCAAGATTTAGATTATCTCACTTTTGAGAGTGAGTTTATCGACGTTAAGAAGTTGGCGTTCTTGGATAAGATAAAAGGTCTCAAAATTTTTCCGAGTTTAAAGTGCATGGGACTCATGCAAGACCGTTGGACACAAAAAACAAATTTAAAAGAAGCCCACCTCCCCACTGCAGATTTTGTGACCTTCTCTAATGCCGAAGAACTCCGCAAACAATGGCAGTTATGGAAAGGCCTCGTGATCAAAAAACGCCGTGGCGGTTATGATGGCAACGGCACTTTTGTTATTAAATCCAGCAACGACTTAGAGAAGTGGCTCAAAACTTTTTCTGCTTTTAAGGCTGATGATTTTATTGCTGAGAAGATCATATCTTTTAAGCGTGAGTGTGCTTTTAGCATGGCTCGCAATGCCTCTGGTGAAATGGTGTGTTTGCCTCTCGTAGAATCCAAACAAGTGGACAATCGCTGTGACTTAGTTGTGGGGCCGATCCAACATCCCAAACTCAATAAACTCATCTCTCACTGCGCGCATTTTTTAGAAGATATGGGTTACGAAGGTATCATGGCTTTTGAATTGTTTGATACTGGCAAAGACCTCATCGTCAACGAAGTGGCACCGCGAGTGCATAATAGCGCTCATCACTCACTGAGTTCTTTAAACGTAGATCAATTCACTCTGCATTTAAAAGCGGGACTGGATGATATTTTTTACGAGGTCAAACCTCTTGCGCCCGCCTTTGCGATGATCAATCTCATTGGTGCTTCGAACAAGCCTCCACAAAAACCACAGTTAGTGACAGGGCAACTCTCTTGGTACGGAAAAACAGAAAATCGCCCCGGCAGAAAAATGGGGCATATCAACTACGTTGGAAAAAACATAAAATCTCTGAGCAAATTGGCCTATCAAGAGCGTGCCAAATTTAAGAACATCAAGGGGGGCAAGTGAAAACAAAAAATAAGAACTCCAAAACTCCTGTTGCCATCATTATGGGTAGCAAAACAGATTATAAAATTTTAGAACAGGCCCTTGTTGCTCTTAAAGAATTTAATGTTGGTTATCACGTCGAAGTGGTTTCTGCTCACCGCACTCCCGAAAAAATGTTTGAATTTGCCTCACAAGCACACTTGAAAGGATTTCAAGTGATTATTGCTGGAGCTGGTGGCGCGGCACATTTGCCGGGCATGGTGGCGAGCCTCACTCCTCTCCCTGTCATCGGTGTGCCCATACAGGTAGGTAGCCTCAAGGGTTTGGATGCTTTGCTCTCTATAGCTCAAATGCCAAAGGGAGTTCCCGTAGCATGTATGGCGGTGGACAACGCTTATAACGCAGGATTATTTGCAGTGCGTATTCTCGCTAGTCAAGGTGATGACAAAAAAATGGCGGCACTAGAAAAGTACCGCCAATCACAAACAAAATTAGTCAAAAAGATGAATCAAGAAATTCGCGCTACAGGTAAAAAGCGCTGAGCGTAGGAGTAACTACCGAATAAAACTGCAGAGAAAAATAAATCTCCAGCTATTTGATTCTTTAAAAATGGTAAACCCATCATATAAGAAGTCATGAGCCCTTGCCAATCTGGTGAGTAAAAGCCATCGACCATCCACACACCAAAATTAGTTACAAAGAAAAACATCAAACTACCAGCCAAGGCCCCACCAATAATTTTGCTAGAAGAGGCTTGTCCCAAAAAGGATGCCATTAAAGCCACCATAGCCATTCCAAAATAAACAAACAACATGGTGCTATGACCACCTAAAACAAGATCAGTTACAAAAAGAACGATTAAAGGCAACACCATGGCTTGGCTGCGTTTTAAGTAAAAACCAGCAAATAAAGCCATTGCACCAACCGCTGTAAAATTAGGCGCATGGGGCAACAAGCGACTCAAAGAAGCCAAAACCAACAAAACAGTAATTAAAATATACTTATTTCTCATTCCCCATAAGTAACAAAATTCTCCCACAAAGCCAACAAATTGTACCCAAATCATCCCACAGCCAGAGCAAAACCCTCAACTCGCCCTGGCTCCCCACTAAGCCAAGCTC
>JBKHVM010000074.1:2857-10649 GCA_046570065.1 Bdellovibrionia bacterium | reverse complement strand
TAGTTTTAGTTGCAGCAAGTTCAATTGATGCTGTCAGTGGATTCTTCTGCCATTCAATAGCATCTACAAAGCCGATTTTTTCAATCAAGACAACTCGGCCTAAGTGTTTTAGTGATGACTTAATTCTCTTTTTTAAAATCTCATTCTCTACAATAAAGAGCACCAGACTGAAATGATTCAACTTATTGTAGCTCCACAAAATTCGACGGTAGCGAGGTTGAGTCTTGCCATTGCGCTCATATTCTATTGCCACCAAATGATAATTCTTCCCCATGTAGGCTTCACAAATAGCATCAGGATACTTAGTTTGGTCTCCCTGATCTTGGATTAGAAACTTGGTCTTGTGACTATTTTTAATTTCCTTTTCAATCATCCAGTTTCTGCAAATATTTTTTTGTTCAAGTTTCAGAAGGCTGTGGGCTACAAGTTCATCATGACGAAATTGCCTAGGATTTACTGGGTCAACCAAATTCCAATTTAAGGTTTTAGCAATTCGTTGTCCTTGATCTCCCAAAACATAGTAGTCACCAAGATCGCAGTTATGTTTTTTTAGAAGATCATTATCTAGTAATATTTTTAGCTGCCAGTTTTGCCATCGCTTCTTTCCATGACAAAAGCTTTCTAGCCACACGGCCTTAGTCATCAATCCAACTTTGGCAACATACTTGAGTGCTTGCTCAGTGTTGGGTGAAAGGCTTTTACCATTTTTAAAAACAGCCGACATTACGGGGCTTCCCAGCGAGTTGGTTCAGTGATTACATACTCGAAGTGTCCTTCAATGTAGCGATTGCCAACAACCTTACTTTCGACCCAAATGGCTTCTACTTTTGGTTGTTGAAGCGATGGAGTGGATTGTCCCTTCGATGACTTTCTTTCGGATTCCTTTCCTTTGAGGTAAGCCAGTTCTTTATCTCGTTCGTTACTCTCATGAATCGCTGATCCTGCAAATCCTCCAGCAATAGCTCCTACGCCTGCTCCGATAATTACATTTCGAGTTCTGTGCTTACCATCTTGGCCGATAATTCCACCAAGAGCTGCACCAGTACCAGCACCGATGGCACTACCTAGACCAGCAGACTTTCCCATTGATGAACAACCTGTTTGCAATAAAAGAGTCGGTAAGATCAAAATCGAAAAGACTGTAGTTTTAAATTTAAATGAGTTCATTTCTATGCCTCCTTACTTTGGGCAATTTGTGAAATACTTATTGAAGTTCCGACGTGATTGTCTGCTACTTCATTTTTCTTAATTTCAAGTAAGGGCATCATGGTTTTAGTAATTTCAGGAATTGGGACAGGCTCAAGATCATCGGTTTTATTGAATTTGATCCTCACAGTCTTAGAGCCACGCTCGTGGGGCACGATCATTATGGCCTCACCAACACCTAAGTCTCTTTTAAATATATTTGGATGAATCGCAAATTCTTCAACATCTCTAGCAGACATTTCTCCACTTTTATTGACTCCAAATAAGCTTTTGGTTTGTCTCTCTGTTGTTTTGGTCGATGTTAAAGTTCCAATTACCTTTGAGAAATATTCTGCTGAGTCTGGATCATTACCGCGCATGAAAATCTTCAGATTAGCATTTGTAAGAATTGAGTTTGCTACTGGATCACCAAGAACAGTGATATCCCCAAGAGCCTGATGAGCAAAAACAATTCCGACATTTGCCGATCTTGATTTGTTTAGAATCGAGATGAAGCCTTCATAAAGGTATTCAGAAAAATCATCCAAAAATACGCTAAAAAACCTTTTTTCTTCTTTTCCAGCAAGTCGATGTCGATTTGCTACGGCTGCTTGTAATGACTGTAAAACAAGTTTCCCCGTAGCTTTTCCCAAAAATGGCGAAAGCAGAACTGGCAATTGAAAATACACGATCTGATTATTTTTAAGGGCATCATCAATTGTTATTGCACCAGCTTCAGGATTAAAGAGTCTTGCATTCTCACCAAAAGCAAAGTGCCCTATGGCAGACAATAAACCACTTGTTCTTTCTTCGCGATCTTTCGGTGCCATCTTTGCAAAATTCATTACCCAGTGCTTTAAGTTGTCATCTTTAATTCTTGGCAGCATATCTTCAAGTAAACTTGGAGTGCTGATTGCCTGATGAAGTCTTTGAAATGTTGGCACAGTCTGCGTTGTTTCAAACACTCGCATGACTTGATTCATGACTTCATACTGAAGGCTTCGGTAGTAGGGATTCTCGAATTCAAATGCATTAAATACTCGTTCTGTAATTTCTTCGGCAGTTCCACCTAAAAGTGGATTAAACTGAAATGACTGTTCTCTGCGACTTAAGCTGAATAACTTGAAGTCATTTTCGCGACCAGCCTGTTTAGTGTAAGCCCAAAGTTTATCGATAAGAGAATTGTCAGCTTTTCCATCGATCAGCAAAAGACCCTTTCCTGAGTGAATGTCCTGAATGGCCCAAGGCAAGATCACGCTTTCAGTTTTACCTGCATTTGTTGTCCCAATGACTTGTGTGTGCATGGCCCTTTGACGTGTCTTGATCCAAATGTCTTCACCTTTATCCGTTGTTCCGCAAAAAACAGAATCCTCAGATTTTGCAGTGATAGATTTTGAAAAAAGATTTTGGTCTCTTTTCTTTTTTATTTTCACCCACAGAATTCGCCCGAAAGGAATCATTATTAGGATCAAAAGCCCCATAACCATCAAAAGATTACGAGGAGATTTGTTTGACCAGAGCCAAAACGAATCTAGAATCTTAACCAGTAAGAACAAGCCAATTATTGCGATAAATGTGGTTTCACCATTTGATGGAGGACTATTCTTATCGCCCATAGGTTGCTCCTGCATCTCTAAATGTGAATGGCTGGTTTAAAACTGCATAAGTCTCGATGCCTTGATCTAACTCAATCCATTTTCTTTCCTTTTGAAGTTCTTCGCCCATGGCATTGGCTCGATCTGTTGCCGTTTGAGCTACAGCATTTCGCATTCCATTTTCATGGCCACCTTGGTTTGCACCAAAGGCCCCAGTGTTCATTGATCCAGCAGCGTATGCCCCAACAAATCGAGTTAGTGTTTGTCCGACAGCATTTTTAACACCATCTGAATGAACACGTCCGTTAACTCCGACCTGTCCATCACGGCCAACTCCAACGGCAGAAAATGGTCTCTCTCTTCCATCTGGAAGTATGATTGATCGCCAAGAAATGGTTGCTCTTTCTGCATCCGAGTCAAATGAAGCATCACCAAGAACTTTTGAACCACTAGGAATTGCTAGACCACTCTCGGCAGAAACATCACTTACGACAATTCCAACAACAGGCATTCCTTGGGTTGCAATTGTCACCTTATTAGATAAGCGAATTGAAACCCGTGTTCCTGCCGATAACTGGGTTCGAGCGTCAGTGCCCCCACGCGAAAGTATCATTGATGAGCTACGATCAGGTGAACTACCGCCCCCAGTACCACCTGATGATCCAGATGATGAAGTTGGTCGGTAGAGATAATCAAGTGAGCCGTGAACTTGTCTCACATTCACTTGAGATTCTTGAAGCTGTCTGATCGTCTCTTGGGTGGGATCATTTTCAGCTTGTCTTATTTGCTCAAGACTTCCTTTTTCTGCACGCTCATAAAACGTATCTTGATCTGGTTCAGAACTGGGAATTAACAAAAGACCCAATATCAATATGGCCACTGTTAAAATTGCCCAAGTTTGAACTTTAGACCAATTGACTTCGCGTTTAGACGTGAATGGTTTTGGTTCCTTCAGGAAGTAGTTTTTAATGTCCAAATTTACCACCTTGGCTACCGCTTCCATGTGGCGACCTTTTGAACTGTGAGATAGGAAACTTTGTTTCGTCTGAGTTCAATTCTGAAAGTTTCATTTGTATTCAAATCAACCTCTCGCAATTGAAGTACACCTGAAATAGTTTTTTGTGGAGACACTTCAAGAGAAGACATAAAGAGATTGTGGATTGGCTGTGTTTCTCCCATTTGAGTTAACCAAATCCATTCTGGCTTGAATGCTTCTTTCTTTGTCGAAGAAACATTAAACTCAATTAACAAAATTCCATTTTTTGCTCTACCAACTCGTTTGATATTCAGATTCAAGTTATCGTTTCGGAGCTGATTTTTAAAATCAGTCCATCGCACTCCAAAGTCTTTGGTTTGAGTCGCCAGTGGCTTATCTTTTGGCATTTCGAGGTAAACGACATAATCAGCATTAGCTTCTGATCCTGAAACAAGCTCAACGTTAAATCGTTTCCAATCAGTGTAAATATAGAGATTGCTTTTTGCTCCTCCTGTTAATGGTTTAATTGTTATGGCCTGGTCGAGATATTCGACTTTAAATGAGTCTTGATCGCCAACAACGACACTATTTGGTCTATCTGGAACCTGAATAATGGTGGCAATCCCAATGCTAGTTTTTACTGTGACAATCTGATCTCCTTGTACTGGAACTCGACGAACTCTTTGGGTTGCGTCGGCTTTCCAAGCCATCAGGGAAAATGCTAAGATTGTTATTAGTTTATTTTTCATAATTCTCCTTTTGTTCTTTAATGGGAGAATCAAATAAATTCGCAAGTTTTCGATTTCTATTCTTCACGTTCTTTTGAGATATAGAGACCCCAAGGATTTTCTTTAGTCCTTTGGCCATTTTCAAAAGTGAGTTCAAGCTTTAAGTTTCCAGCAGCCTTTAAACCTTGAATCGATGTCACTCGGTCGCCAGTGATAAGAGCAGTTTGTTTTTTAAGATCAATTTCAATTTTTTCTGGATAGACCTTTTGTGAAACAATTTTTTCAACTGAAAACTTGGCGACATTTGAAACAGCAGATTGAAAAGCCTTGAGAGATGTAGGCGTGATAAATTCCTCAGACTCTTTGAGTTTTTTGATCACATTTTCAGGTTCCCATTGATATCGTTTTTCAAGATATCTCTTAATTCCTTCTCGGATTTGGTCTTCGGCTTTCGGTAGAATCGTTTTCTCAAGATTTTTTCCATCAACATTCAGAGTGATAACTGTTGGTTCTTTTGTAGCCATGAAAATGACTGCAAATAGCATTAAAATTGTTAGAACCAGAGATGCCAAAGTGAAGACTTTCAAAAACTGGTTAGAATGAGTCAAATCAGCAAGCATTTTTGGTAACTGTGTCGTTTTAAGTTTTACGAATTTAGTGTTTTCCATTTGTTTCCTTTTTAATACATAAGACGTTTACGTTCTTCAGCTTGTCGCGCTCTTCGTGCTTCAATTTTTGAATGGACAAAGTTTCCAGCAGTATTGATTGCAGTTCTTGAAGTCGCGGCCATCGTCGCTGCTCTTGCTGGTGCCGCAGCCATAGCTGCAACACTTGCTGCGCCAATAGCAGATGACATAGACTGCATTCCGCCACCAACAAGTGATTTAACAATCGAAGGAGTCATCAGCATCGCAATGGCGATAACAAAATTCATCACAATCAATACGAGATAACTTCCTTCGGCTTGATAAGCATCTCCAAAAGAGAGTGCCGCAAGCATCGCGCCTAAAATCGCCCAAACAATCTTCCAGCAAGCAACCTCAATCATTCCTTTGAAGAGATTTTTTGTAATTTGCTGTGTTCCTTCAAATAAATTGAACAGCAATAGTAAAGGGGCTGAGATCATAAAAAAGATCCAAAAGAAGTGATACATTGCAATTGTTAAGTAGCGAGCGATATACAAAATTAGGTAACTCAAGAATGAAAGTGTAGCGATAATCAAATCATTAAACTGCAAGATCACACTTGTAACAGACATCGAATAGCCCTCTGACTTTTGTTGTGCCATTCTGATCAAGTTGTCTAAGCTATTAAGTTTGTCGATCTTGTCTGCAACTCCTTCGGTTACATATAAAATTGCATTGCTGATATCTGGAAAGGCAGCTAGCAAAATCGTAGCAACCACAGCTCGTTTGATAATGTCTAAAAACTCGGGACTCCCAGTTGGAGACCGAAACCATGCCACCACTACTGCCAGTGCAAAAAACACGGGTAAAAATAAGTAGTACATATTTACAAACTCTTGGTGAAGGCTTTGTGCCAAAGAGCCTAATAGTTCAAATTGTGGCATGGCTACCTCCCTGTGCTTGAATTCATCGGGCTCAGTTTAGTTTCTTTAGGTAGAGTACCAAGAGCGTTTGATATGCCTTCGTACTGTGCCTTAAACTGAGTCGCCTGTAGTTTTTCTTTTCTGTTCGACAGGGCCATGTTTTGTCCCATCATTTTTAGCATCATTGAATTTGTTCTCAGTACCTGAGTCGTTACCCCAATCAATACCGCAAGGGATTCAGCTGTTAGTTTTCCAGCACCTTGTGGGCTTACTTTTTGAGCGTGGGCTATGATCCTTTTCGTTTCCTCATCAACACTGTCTGCGTACTGAAAGAGGGTTCCATTCATAGCTATGCTTTCAGAAACCGATTTATCCTGTGCTTCCTGTAAACGATATTCACTCGTTTGCGGAATTGCTCCATAGAGGTCTTCAATTGCCCTTTGAACCTGATCTATTGTTTCCAAACCACCATATAATCCTGGATTGAATTTCGGGTTTACAATCCTGATGATCGCCAATCCATCCCTGATCCCACGATTAATATCTCTCATTAGACTCAAAGTATCTTGGCCTGTGCTAACGATCCTCTGTAGCTCATAGAGTTGCTTGATTGTTTGAGCCAGAATTTGAACTAGAACCGCAACATCACCACCAAAAAGATCGGCCTTTACTGGTTTGGGTAGGATCAAGGTAAAACAGAGAGTGATCGCAATAATTCGTTTTTTGAAACTCATACGACCTCCATTTCTGATTTTCCTTGTGAAATACCATTTGGATATGCTTTGGCCGCTTCTTCAATCGCTTGAACCAAAGACAATCCTTTATCTCTCAGCTCTTGAATGAAACGATTGTCCGAAGCATCTGATGTTGAAAGCCAGTATTCAAAAGGACTAGGGTAAATTCTAATGACCTGACGATAGTCTCCTTCGATCATGAATCCTTCAGAAAATTCCCCCTTACGCTGTTCCAATGAGTAGATCAAATTCAGCTCTTGGTTATTGAGCTTTAAGGCATTTCTTAAAATTTCAGAATCACCACGCTGAAGTAAAATAAACTTCGTCGCCGTATTATTCATAATTGCTGGCCCAATAGGACTTTCAACAATCTCTTCGACTCCCTGAGTGATGAAAGTGATTCCCGAGCCAGTTTTACGAAGTGTTCGTGCACAGTATTCCATGAAACCAGCGGCCGCATTTGATTTCAAAAGTTGCCAAGCTTCATCCAAGATAATTCTTTTTTTATTAAGCTTGTCTTGTTCGACTTGACCCAAAATGAAATCTGTTAAAATAAGAATCATCACGCTCTGAAGATCAGGATAGCTCGATAAACCTTTAAGATCGAAAGTACAGATGGGTGCATCTGATCGCAGCGATCCCAATCCATCTAGCAGCTTTCCGTAGGGCCTGTTTCCAGTCCACATGAAAAGAACCTTTGATATATCAATCATTGAAGGCTCTTTGCTTTTTGCTAATTTTTCTGAGAGATCAGAAAGAACTGGTACAGTCTTAAGCTTCCTTTTTTCCTCATAAAGCTCAATAATTGCTTTTTCCAAAAGGACACGATCAAGTTTTGTTAGTTTACTTTTTTCGTCTTCAACAACCATGCTTTCAATTACAGCTAAAAGAGATTTTAGTTTTTGGTTGCTTGGATCTTGGGTTGGGTCTGGAATATCGAAAGGATTCAGCCTATATTGATCAGACAAATCCATATCTAAATATTGACCACCAAGTGCCTCTGTTAGCTTTTTATAGGAACCACC
>JBKHVM010000074.1:0-2758 GCA_046570065.1 Bdellovibrionia bacterium | reverse complement strand
GAGCCTATATTGATCAGACAAATCCATATCTAAATATTGACCACCAAGTGCCTCTGTTAGCTTTTTATAGGAACCACCGATATCAATAATAAACACACGGAGCCCACGAGCTAATTCCTGCGCTAAAATACAATTATTTAAAAAACTTTTTCCTGCTCCTGATGAACCAGTCACAAGTGCATTATAGTTTGTTAGTTTTGGATCAAAGGGATTGAAGCTGACTAAACCATTCAATCTATTTCTGAAAATGACAGCAGGATCATCGTCTCCTTCTCGTGGCCCATAAATAGGGATGAAATCCACAAGATTATTAGTTTTAAACTTTTTTGCGCGCTCAAGCTTCAAAGGCGCAGCTGGTAGGTTGCCTTTAAAAATCTTCCAAGAGCCAACTGTTTCCTCAAGACCTTCAGCACCTTGTAATGAACGAAATCGCGATAATACCTCTCGAACTTGGCGATTTAACTTTTTATTACCTTCCTCTGTTGCTGGAGATCGCAGAACTACTGACAACTGAGCTGCATAAATTCTTTGACCAGTTCCCAATAGCTCACGGATGAGTTCTTCTGTTGAATTAAGTTTAGTCTCACTTTCAAGATCGCTTGCTTTGTTTCCAGATGTTACTGCAAGAGAGTGTGCCATTTTACGTTTTTGCTGAAGCTTGGCCATTTCGTCGGCTTGGCTTGGAACATCAAACGAAAGAAGTAAATCGTAATGAAAAGGCATTCTCAAAAATGTTGAAAGCTGTCCTGCGAACGTCACCTCTGGAAGTGTTTTTAGCGTAATAATGCGATGATGATTTGAATCAAGTGTGAATTGTTCATAACCTAATATCAGGTCACCAAAAACCATTTGCTCCCTTGGTGATTGCTCTGCCAACCATTCCATAGTCTCCAAGGTTTCTTTTTCAAGATTATCATCAATAGGAGTTCGGACTGCTGGCGTTGGTTCTGTCTTTGAACGTTTGGGATTAAGTGCTCTATAAACATGATCCTTCATTTCTGTAGAGTCTAATAGTCTCCCTTTTAGACCTATCGAGTGAAATGAAGAAGCCAAGGTGTCCATGTTTTGAAAAAGAACTTCTAGTGTTTCATCGTAGTTTTTCGATGAATTAATTGAAAAGTCTTCTTCCTTTTTAAGAAAGCTTAGTTTTTTGCTCCCAACATTTTTTGTTCTCAAATAGATTGAAAGCTCAGGACGGTACAATTCAGAGTTATCTAAAGCTTTGTTCAGCTTTGTTTCTCGATAATCAGCGATGCTAGCAACCAAAGGGTGAATAGCATTCGATTTCCCATCAGAATGTTTTTTTAACATTTCTGAAAAGTCCGAGCCTACAGACAAGCAAAATTGAACGGAGGTGTTTTCTGAAATCGAATTCAAAACACCGCGAAGCCTAATTGCGAGTTGATTAACTTGCACGTCATCAAAGCATTCAATATCTATCAGTGATAGCCTTAAGCCAGCAACGAGAGAGCCATCATTCAATATTAGATGTGGCCTTGGCTGGTCTTGAAATTCCCAATATGGAAGCTCCTCAGATAATGAGGCTTCAGTGTTTTTCTTTTGAAACATTTTTCACCTTTCCTTTAAATTTTCGATAAAACCGATCTGCGCCCCCAGCAACGTAGTATGCAGGGCGGATCAGAAATTCTCCTAAGTGTTGAATGTAATTATCGGGCCGACCTTTCTTCGCAAAGTGAAGGAACAACGCCAGTCCTAGCGTTGTTCCCCACACAAGCGGATAGCGAAAGGAAGTCCCACCAAACACCAAATTAGTAATCGCAAGATTAAAGAAAATGAGAAGCAAATCTGGAAGTTCATATCCAAAGAGTTTGCTCTTCATTTCTAGTGCGCGTGGCACTCTGGTTGTGATGAGTCCTTCTTCTTCCATTTTTCACCTCTAGCGAACAGTTTGAGCGATAAAATCAACAATGCCTTGAGCACCAAAGCCGATAATGCAGCCGATGATGGCATAAGCGATGTGCTGTTTTGCATTTGGGTTTCCTGTGAAAAAAGAAATGCCAGCAATCGCAATCCCGATCACGGAAAGCAGAGGGAGAATTACTCCCGTAAGCTTTGATTTAATTCCCATCAAACTAGACTCAAGACCAGCATGTGCAAGCTCTGGCATAATCAGACCGACTCCTGCTAGAAGAGCTACTGTTAGCACCATTCGTTTTTTGTTCATTCGTTTCTCCTTACTAATTATTTTTTTTGAATTTTCATGGTTTTTCGCAAATGGCATGTTTTAAGCGACCTGAGACCCATCGGATTGTGGATGACCGTTTGGTGATGGTGACTCATCAGGAAAGATACTCATGAAGATTTTCTTATCAAGAAGATCGAAGTTTAATTCAACAACGTTTTTCCCTGAAATGACTTTTGCATTCCCAACAATATTCCAGAAATATTTATTTTTATTTGAACCAGATTTGTTTGGCTCTCTAGTCATCAAAAGGTACTTCGACGAATCCTCTTTGCTAGGAAGCAGAAAATACTTGTCATCAAGAAACGTCCAAAGTCGAAGGGTGTAGATTCCTTGTCCTTCCTTAAGATAGGCCATGCCTACAGTTTTGTTTTTTTCATTTCCTTCGACAAAAAGTTGAAACCGATAAAATTTGATTGGCTTCATTTTTTCCATTTGTGTATCTAAAATTTCTTTCAATGCTTTCATGTTTGTTTTCTCCTAAAAGGTTTTGGTAAAGATGTTTTTCTCTGTTTCGTTTCATGACCTCATCAAGACTGATCCATTCAGTTTGAT
>JBKHVM010000073.1:0-10751 GCA_046570065.1 Bdellovibrionia bacterium | reverse complement strand
TGCCGGAAAATTTTTGAGCATATACCTTCTTCTCGCCATTGGCTTAAAAGGTGGTTATCAAGTTCAAACTGCAGATAGCCTCAATGGCTTCGCTTCTACTTTATTATTAGGACTCATCTCTTGTATTATTATTCCCTTAATTATTTTTCACTTCTTTAAAAAACAGCTCGGCGTCATCAACTCTTCAGCCCTTGGAGCCTGCTTGGGTTCTGTTAGCGCAGTGACTTTTGTTACGGCACAAGGAGCCCTCGGAAACTCTTCCCTCGAGAGTTCAGGTTTTATGGTCGCCGTCATGGCACTGATGGAAATCCCAGCTGTGATTATTGCACTTTATCTTTTTCAAAGAGACAACCAAAACACAGTCTCCGTGTGGCAACCTTTAAAGGGTGCTCTCACTAATAAATCTGTTATTCTGTTAGTGAGTGGATTTTTGGTTGGTATGGTTTTAAACGAAAAAACCTGGGTTGATTTTGAACCTTTTACTCTTGGTATTTTTAAAGGAATGTTGGGCTTGTTTCTTCTTGATCTCGGAGTTGGAGCTCAAGAAAAATTCTCAGATGCCATTAAGTTTAAAATGACTTCTCTTTTAACAGGCATCATCTTACCTCTCGCATTTGGAACCCTCTTTGCTTTTCTGGGTAGTGCCGCAGGATTGCGTGATGGCGATGCTTTCTTGTTAGCCGTGTTAACTGGAAGTGCTTCTTATATTGCTGCTCCTGCAGCCATCAGAGCGGTGGCACCTACGGCCAATACCGCACTCTATGTGGGTATTCCACTGGGAATCACTTTTCCGTTTAATATCTTGATTGGTATTCCTTACTATCTGCAACTGACAGAGTATCTCTATCAATAGACTTTACTTAAATCACAGGAGTACTTGCCTGGAGCGTAGTTTAATAAACGCTCTTCTCTGATCTTAGAGAATGTCTTATCTTTTTGTGACCAGCTTGCATACGGAAAGATCGCAATGCCCCCACGAGGAGTAAACTCTCCAACAACTTCGATAAACTTTGGATTCATCAGTTTAACTAAGTCATCACAGACAGTTTGAATACAATCTTCGTGAAAATCACCATGGTTACGAAAGCTAAATAGATACATTTTAAGAGATTTTGATTCGACCATTTTTTTATCAGCTATGTAGTTGATAAATATTTTTGCAAAATCAGGCTGACCAGTCTTGGGGCAAAGAGACGTAAACTCTGTGCAAACAAAAGTTGTCCAAGCAATTTTACCAGGATTTTTATTATCAAAAGCTTCGAGCAAATCAGGAGAATAATCAGAACTGTAGTCTGTCTTACTTTCGCCCAACTTAAAATTCTTAAGCTCTTCTTTGCTGCGACCTGATTTTTTTGCCATAACAATCTCTTTCTTTAGTAAGAAATTTTATCTGCTTTTTCTTGCCACTGTTTAAATACCGCAAGTGCCTCTTCGTGACCGCATTGATACATCTTTACCTTGCGCTCTTCGCGAGCTTTTGGAATCTCAGTGTAAATAAAGTCATCATCAAAGTTAATGCTTGCGGCATCTTCACGAGTATTGCCAAAATAAATCTTTTCAATTCTCGCCCAGTAAATAGCACTTAAACACATAGGGCAAGGTTCGCAAGAGGTATAAATTTCTGCACCACTGAGGTCAAAGTTATTCACGTTTTTACAAGCATTACGAATGGCCACAACTTCTGCATGGGCTGAAGGGTCATTTGTTGAAGTGACTTGATTCCAACCTTCGCCAATAATTCTTCCATCTTTAACTATCACTGCACCAAAGGGACCACCAGCACCAGCCAACATGTGCTTCTGACTAAGCTCAATCGCTTTTAACATAAATTCTTTTTTCATAGGTCCGTGAGTTTCACTAATATAGAGCAAAAGGTCAAGATGGCTTTCTCTGTTGATCTGCTAAAATTCTCTCAGTGACTAGAGCCTCTAGCTCCGCTGCTAAAAATATATTCTGAGTGAGCAACTGATAAAATGACTTTTGGTCAATTTCTAAGAGCAACGTGTGATCTAGAGCATGAATGGAAGCAGTCCTTACCCCGCCAGTCTTCATGAGGGCGATCTCTCCGATAAAGTCACCCTGGCCCATCTCTCGAATGGCCGCTCCTTTTTGACTTGCGACAAGTCTCCCCTGAATCACAAAAAACGCAGAGCTACCGGCTTGCCCCTCCATGCAAAGAGGCTTTTTGGCATCCAGGCTTACGGCTCTACCAACCATGGCCAAGGCGTCAAGGGTGTCAGTTGGTAAATTTTTAAATAACGGCGAAACACTGAGGGCGTGTTGAATCCAAAAACGAATTTGCAATTCAGTAGCTTTTGATTGATTCATCCAATTCTTCCAATCCTCTTGCCACTCAATCGCAATAACTTCAACCTCATCCAAAGCCACAATATGCGCCGATCTCGGTTGATTTAAAAAAAAGCCGGCCTCTCCAAACACTGCACCTTTTTCTATCTGTGCTAAAAGTTGATAACCTTGTGGATATTGCCGATAAACTCCACAGCTGCCAGCAGCAAGAGCGTATAGAATGCGATCTTGTGAGCCCTGTTTGCAAATGTAGTCTCCAGCTTTAAAGCGGACTCTTTTGGATTTAGCAATAAGCACATTTTTAGTCTCTGACTGTAGTTGCCTAAAAAAACTGATTTCATTTATGGTGAGCACTCTATCGTCTTTGCTCAAACTAGTTTTTGATAACGCCTGAGTGGGTTCAAAAAATGTCTTTAAGTAAGCTGCCACACCCAAGTCAGAAAAAGAGTTGGTCTTTAAGAGTTGCCACAATAGATATTTTAGCTCCGTAAAGGAAACAAGCCAGCCCTGACTTAAGAAATAGTCATTGAGATCTTTAATAGTACCCACTCGCAAAAGCACTTCTAAGTACTGTTGCTGGAGTGTGCTCAGTTGCAATTTTTTGCTTGGATTTATCTTTAATGGTGTTAACTCAAGGCGCATAACTCTCAATCCTCGTATAAAGATTTTGCAAACGATCACTCGGCATTGGCTTTCGCTTCTCAAGCTCACGCATTAAATCAGAATAACTACTGTGGCTGACCAACTTAGGCATATCCTGCTCTTGATAGTGTTGAATAATACTAATTGCTGCAAAAATGCCACTACTGCTTTGCCCAGCATCCTCACTAGTTATCATCTGAATAACTCTGTGGATAACTCCATCTGATAGATTATGAACTGCCTCTGCAATATAAAGATTTGCCTGAAGTCTAAAGTTTGCAAGATTTTGCCGTAACAGTTCTTGTCCAAAGCTGAGGGCTAACTTCATCTCTTTCCAGGCGACAAGCACTTCTACGGCATTGGCCTGGCTACGAGGGGACGATGTCTTTACCATATCTAGTAGATGCTTGCCCCAATCAGGCTCCTTCGCTGAGGGAGAAACTACGAAGGCCCCCAAACTTACAAAAATTGAAAATAAACTTTCGATTTTTTGGACTCCTTCGCCTTCGGTTTGTTTTTGAAAAACTGCTAGGCGATCTAACCAATACCTTCCAATAGTTTTACTGGGCCGCTTGCTTCTGAGTTTATATAGCAGCTGTCGCGCGACTTCTTCTTTTGTTGGAAGAGTGTTTTCTTCTGAGATCAAAAAATCAATGGCTTGAATAAGAGCCGTGTCACCCAAAAATAGAGACACAACACTTTTGTCCTTCCTATAGGCTTGTGAGAAATCCAGAAACTTATCCACATAAGAAACAGTCAGCTTGGCTTCTTTGTTGGTGATCTCTTTGGTCTCAAATGGCGCCTCAACTAAGTTGTCAATCTTGAGAAAGTCATCCGGAAAGATAATTAAAATATTTTTTTCTTTATAAGGAAGCTCTCCAAACATACGATTTGTAAAATAAAGTGCGTCTCCATCAAAATCAAATTTTGAAGGTGAAGCTTCCATTTGAATTTTTGAAGTTGCAATGCTGGCTTTTACAAAAAGTTGTGTAGACTTTTTGTGATGAAAATCAAATCTCAGAGCGCTAAACTCTGTCATAAAATCTCTAATAAACGCCACGGCCCTCTTTTGCGTTTCTTCGCCACGGAAGCAATAAACCACTTCATCGCCGGCTCGGCTTTCAAAAAGACCATGATAACGATAAGCACATTCTGCGGCCAACCAATCAAAGGTGCGCTTCATGGCAAAAATATGTTCGCGATTGCCATCATAGATCAGAGAAGAATAGTTATTGATATCAATACGCGCCACTGTGCCTTCAAAACTAAAAAAGGCGTTTTCGAAACTTTTTCCTCTAATCTCGGATAACACCGCATACTCTAGAGTTTCGGCATGATAAGCGCGTTCGCGCTCTAGCTTCTGCACGCGCTCTACAGAAGTTTTATGTATTTTAATAATGTCTTCTGCTTCAACAAAGTTTAGAGCCTTGGCGATTCTGTTTATTATCTTAATCCATAATGGCTCTGCTTTGTTTTGATAAAATGATCGGATTTGCGAGATATTACGAAAAACCCACAGAGCCCAGAGTGAAAGGGCAATCCATAAGACTATGGCAAACTCTATTAGTAATGATTTAGCAAAGTCATTTTTAAAGTCCGTGAGCATTGTCCAAAAGCTTGCCTGCACTTGGCTTTGGACAATTTTAAGCTCCCCTTCAGCGACGGGGTAGTTAGCGTAACTGATTTTGGCACCGCCAAACTCTGCCGTGTAAATCAATTCGTTTTTTTCTGTTACAAGCTTGTCAAAGTCTAACTCTTCAGGTTCTTGGCATTCAGCTCCAGGGCCTGAATAGGAGTAGGCAAAAAGATTTCTCTGTTCTCTTTGTTTTTTTAAATAAGCACATCCAT
Organism: Bdellovibrionia bacterium; assembly: GCA_046570065.1. Lineage (GTDB taxonomy): Bacteria > Bdellovibrionota > Bdellovibrionia > Bdellovibrionales > Bdellovibrionaceae > JBKHVM01. Next base: position 5,954 of record JBKHVM010000073.1, on the reverse strand, counting down.
TAAGATCAAGATTGTTAATAAAGAGAGATTTAGCATGCTCAATGAGATAACGAGTGTTTTCGAATTTTCTAGATTCTGAGTCTTTAGAGGCCTTTTCGATGGTGCGATTTACAAAATAGTACGTGGGCGGAAAAAGAAATACCGCCACCAAAATTGTTATCTTTAAAAAAGAACCCCAGCTTTTAAACATTATTGAGCAGTGGGGGGTGGGTAGTGTTTATGAAAGGCAGTCCAAGGATCTAAGTAGGTTTCGTCTGGAAACTGGCAGACATCTACGGAATTATTTTTATTGTCATGAGCAATAAATGCTTTTCCCCCCATGCCCTTACAGTACAGAACAGCCGGGTGGTTCATGGCTTCGTGAGGAGGTGGTTTTTGATGAAACTTGGCCAAACCAGAACGAAGAGCATCACAGTTTTTCTTTTTTAAACAGTTATCAGAAATTTTAAGACCTTGATGCTCGACAAAATTAATTTTAATTGTGCCACTTTCTAATTTTAGAGTGAGCGGAGAGGCTTTAGAGTTCTTAGCGAGCACTGTATTATTACTTAGTAGAGAAATAAAGAATGTGGTGATTAAAATTACTGTTTTCATTTTTCTATCCTTCGCAGAGATGTGCCATCATCTTCTAGAATGATTTCTGCCGACTTTGATTTTGCACCAAAAGTGGCGACAGGGGTTTTAATCGAAATTCCATTTGTAGATAAAGATCGTTTAAATTCTGGATCATTGTAGCGTGAGCGTATTGTCTGGTAGTCAGCACCTGTGATTTCGGGCTTTGTGGTGAGCTGTGTGAGAACGTCTGCAGAAGATGCGGGTGCCCGCGCCGAGCCAGACGCTGATCCTTTTGCAGACTGCCGAATTTGAATATTGCCGCTGACAGCGCTATTGGATAGCGAGTTGTTTTGAGCTAGTGAATTTGCAGCTAGCTCTCTATTACTTGGAGAAGCGGGGTTGTTGGAGCCTGTAGAGCCTGTAGCGCTTGCGACACCCCCTGCATTTGCCGCAGGACTATTTTGGGCAGCAAGAGCTCCTCTTTGGGTATTTATACCGGATGCTGTTTGAATTTTATTTTGATCAACTAAATACTCTTCCACCGTTTGGTAATTATCATTTTTATTTTTGGCTCTGCCTGACTTAGAGGTGTTAGTCCCTGCACCTCCGCCTGAGGCCAATCGCGTTCTGGTGTTACCTGTATTCGCAGGCACTACGCCACTACCTGCGCGCAGAGTGTTTACACCTCCAGCTTGAGGTGTAGGGGCGTCTGTCGCGGCTAATGCTTTGTTGCCAGTAACCCCAAGAGCCGTGTCGAGAGCTTGCGCCATTTTTGTAAAGTTTGAGTTTGCCGCACTTGCAATGTTGCGCAAAGCCTGAGGAGGCGGAGCTCCTGGGTCTGAGTTTGCCACCTGAGCCCAATCGGCAGAACTGGCCTCAACTTTTGCTAGATTTAATTCTGGCTGGGCCACGAGCTTGGCTGTAAGTTGTTCATCGAGTTTGGTTTGCTCAGAGGCAATACCAGAAAGAGCAACAACCGTTGGCGCCCCCTGGCTTTGCTGACCTTCAATAACCTCTCTAGGTCTACATTCGATATTGCCTTCATCTACCAAACCACAAGCCCGTTCAATCTGATAAACTGTTACCTCGTTAGTGATACCATAAGAGTGCATTAGCTCATGCGCGAGAATATTCTCTAGTTTAGGTGCACACTTTGAAAGGACTGGTGACTTATCATTGGTAAAGATTGTGATTTTGTTTGGAGACACAAATCTTGCATGACTAGGTCTTGTCAGATTAGCCGGAGCACATGTAATCTCAATATTTTTAGAGTTTAGTCCATGTTGATTTCTTGTCTCATCTACAAGAATTGTCGCAGCCACAGGGCCAGCATATTCGCTTAACTTTTTAGATTTTATCGGGTCCAAAAGGCACCTTATTATAGGTGATTGCCCCGATTTTGTTACTGTGTGAATTGAATCTTCCAGTTCGGCAATTTTATCAGGCTCCAAATTGTCTTCACAGTTCTCGGCAATACTTGTTTTGATTTTTGAACTTTTTAGAATTTCATCAATGTCTGTTTTAAATCTGTCAAATTTTGTGGAAATGCACTCTTTAAAAAAAGTAGATTTTGGGTCCAGATATACATTTGTTCTGACGCTTTCGTCATTTGTTTCACTCATGTGAACAATGTAATTGGCGCCGCGAATGCTCTTTAGAAAAATATGCTCGGCGGAGCTGGGTTTTGGAATATAGATATATCTACCTGTGCTTTTATTAATAATCACAGTTTTCGAAGGCTTATGTATGGCAACTGATGATTCCAAGGAGCTTTTAATAGAGATAATATCTGTCGTTCGGACAGATCTTTGTGCAAATGGATTTGCAGATACTTGAAAGCTGATTGAATGAGTAATCAGAAAGAAGAATGTAACCACGCCTTTAGAACTAAACATATAAGTATAGACTAGTTTTCTACACAGGATTTGCATAGACTAGAAATCATGAAGATCTTATTTATAATATTTTATGCCATACTTTTGTCGAGCAACAGCTTTGCTCAGCTGAAAGAAAACTTTGTCAAAGTTGCCCCTGATTTCAACGTCAAAAAGAATGAGATCGAACTAAATCCTAAGTTTATTCCACCAATTAAATCTCAGGATTCTTTAGGAATATGTTTTGGTATGTGTGGTGCTGCTGTTGCAAACTACTATTTATGCAAAACAACTGACACTGATTGTTCCAAATTAGGCACCAACTCAGTCTCTCCTCTTGCCGCCGCTGGTTATTCTACTACAAATAGCGTCTATGATCGAGCCGGAGTTGCCAGCAGTCACACTAACATACGGTTCGGCGGAAGCTGTGTCAGCGTTTTAGAAAATATGGGTAAAGCAGGGTTTATGGCTAAAGACTCTTGCTTTGATTTTGATACCTTGGCCAACAAATACGGCAATGATGCTGCTGCAATCGAAAGCGTGTTAAAAAATTTGGAGGCTATGTTTAACAAGAAGACCGAGGCAGATTTTTGTTATGACTGTTTAAAGAACGAACTCAATGAAAAGCTCGGCACTAACTTAAATACAGATGATATTAAGGCCGCTGTAGATCGGAATCACACGTTTGATACATTTTTGTATCGCGCAACCATTGCAAAAAAATCTTGCGACCGAGGTCATTATCACAAAATTGATATTGAGAGCCGACCCACGGTGGGTGTTTTAAATGAAATTGCAAGAAATCCTGATGGTAAGCTTGCGCTACAACCAATTAAAGTAACTGCAATTGTAGATAAAATTAAAGAAGTTCTTTCAAAAGACTTCCCATTAGCAATTAGTAATATCTGCCCCATTTCTGATGGAAATAAATGCAAAGAGAGTCATGCTGTAATGATTACTGGCTATCGCAAGCAATGTAAGCCTAACGGCAAAGACTGTAGAGAAGTGATTCGTATACACAACTCTTGGGGAAAGGCTTGGCAGGATCAATTTGATGGCGGCTGGGTTGATGTGAAGTCTCTCTTTGAAGGAAAAGACTCCTACCCAGCTGAGTTGGGATGGTGGCTTCCACCACAATAGAGTGTTCCGTTCTTTAACCCTATAGATATAAACAACTCTGGATGCATTTGGCGCCGGTTGAATTGTCTAGAGTTTTGACAATTGAGAAATGCCTACATAAGAAAACAGACGCCTTTTATGCCTTAAGGCTCAGTGATATAAATTCAAATGAATTTATCAGGAGAGCTGGCTCATGGTTAGTTTTAGAACATTTTCAATTCTTCTTTGCTTAATGTTAAGTTCTTGCACCTTTTCTAAAAAGACACCCGATGAAATGAAAGCAGAAGCCTTTGATGAGGTTACTAAAAAACTAGATGTCGATTCTAGCACGGCTAGCATTACAAAAGAGGATGTAACTGTTTATTTAGAGGGTGTGCCTGATACTCCAAATAGTTATGACCTAGTGGTGAAGTTAAATAAAAAGGTTCCTTTTCTAAGCGTTGCTGTTGGGGGTATTGATGGTAATGCTCTCGCAAATGCGGATGAGTACAGAGTTAACTTCTCTAATAGGCCCCTCGGGGAAACGGGTGAGTTCGAAGTAAAAACTTATCTTCGCTCTAAGAAAAGTGCCAGCACAATAAAGTTTGAAACTTTAATAGTTCCAATTGATCTCGTGCTAACTAATAGTACTCATTTTGGGAATAATGTTTCTGCTGAAAACCAAGACAGACGAGTTAAAGAACATATCAAATTCAATCGCATTTTTATTCAAAAAGATGTGAGTCTATTCACTTATGGCTCTGAGTTTGTTCTCGAGGCTGACGAAATTATCGCCTACGACAAGTTCACAATCACCACCTACGAGAAAATGCGAGGGATGAGGTTCAATCGCAACAAGATGAGTGTTCCCGCATCCATCACAATTAAGGCCAGAAAAGCAGTTGGTAGATTTTTCGTGTCATTAATTGGGGCCCCTGGTAAGCGTGGGTATGATGGCATTGAAAGTCTAAAAGAAGACCTCATGGATAATTATTTTATCGCTCTTCGTGGCAAAGACGGTGAAGCTGGATTGTTAGATTCAAGAGTCAGCCTCACTCGTGGCAGACTTGATAGCCCCAACGTTAAAGAGCAATTGATTTGCAAAAAAGCTCCCACTAACGGTAGCCCCGGAAGAGATGCCGATGAATTTCATGGCGGCAATGGCCATCCCGGAGAAGATGTTGGAAATTTAATTATCGAAGTTGAAGACTACTCGCAAGCTCGTTTTGTCGTGCAACACCAAGGCGGCAAGGGCGGACGAGGCGGCTTTCCTTTCCCTCATGATTTGCCTGGTGGTGTTGGCGGTAAGGCGGGGAAATGGCCCGGAGATCCTTGCCCAAAAGCAGCTGACGGTGCTCCCGGAAAAACTGTCTATGCAAAAGATTTGGTAGCTGGAGAACCCGGTGCTGATGGCACTAAGGGCAATACAATCGTTCCACAAAGCCCAACTCATTTCCAAATTCTTTAAATATCGAAGCTCTACGCTATCAGTTGTAATTATTAATTTTCTATATTTTTGCTATGCTAGCAGAGCTTCATCTTGCTCATCAGTTAACTGAAATCTTATTAGGAGTTCATCATGGATTTGAAAATGGATATGTGGAAATACTACGGCCTCACTCACGTAGATCACACGATAATGAATCCTATGAGCATGGTTAAAACACAGAGGCTCATCGAGCTGTTGCGACTCCCAAAAGGTGGACGCGTCTTAGACATAGCTTGCGGAAAAGCAGAGTTTTTATGCATGCTAGCTGAGCGCTATGGAGTTACTGGAACTGGCGTTGAACTTTCTCCCTACACCTTCGATGCCGCTCAAAAAAATGTACACACACGAAAGCTCAATGATCAGATAGAATTATTGAATGAGGACGGCGCAAAATACACTGTTGCTTCTGCGATGAAATTCGATCTTGTTTCGTGTGTTGGCGCCTCTTGGATATTTGAGGGACATGCTGGAACATTGAAGGCTCTCAAAAACATGGTGCGACCTGGTGGTTTGATTCTGGTGGGTGAACCGTTTTGGAAAAGAGAGCCTGATCTAGAATATCTCAAAGTTACAGGCACGACCCTAGAGCTCTTCGGCTCTCACTTAGGCAATGTAAAAGCGGGAGAGGAGTTGGGTCTTTCGTTGTTATACACAGTGGTTTCAAACAAAGATGATTGGGACAATTACGAAGGTCTACAGTGGCAAGCTGCCGAAAGATATGCTCTCGAACAGCCAGAGGATCCAGACGTTGAAGCTTTGCTGCACACGACCCGAATGAACCGAGATGCTTATCTTCGCTGTGGACGTGAGTGCTTAGGTTGGGCCATGTACCTCTTTCAGGCACCCTAAAAGGAGCTGGTACGGCTCTCCACACTTCCCCGTATAAGGCAGTAAGTCAAAAAAGATAAGCATAATTAAGAGTTTTCGATAAGATTTGT
>JBKHVM010000072.1:0-11125 GCA_046570065.1 Bdellovibrionia bacterium | reverse complement strand
CCAGCCCACTTAAAGACTACCGTCTTGATTGGAATCTTCAGGCGCTCGGTGATGACCGCAACTATCATGGCATCAATCGAAATTTCATTATTCTATTTGATGAGATGATGGGCTGTAATAAGACTGACATTGAAACATTAAAGCATTTTATTACTGCCGAAAGATTGAGTGCACGAAAACTCTACACAAATCAAGTCGACACCTTAGCACAAAATTGCTCATGCCTGGGGACGTCAAATAAACATTTAGATGTGCTTATTCGTGATGAAACTGGAATGCGTCGCTTTGTCGAAATTAAATCCAAGGAAAAAATGGACTGGGTTCTCCTTAACTCAATTGAGCCACTATCAATATGGAGTGCAATTGACGAGACCAATGACGATGGCTATTTATTTGAAGTCGCAGATCTTCTGAAACAGGAGCAAGAGTCCTATCGATTCCAAGATTCAGTTGAGAGTTACCTGAATGAGACAAACGCTTTCAACGGCAAACGAATTCTAAAGGTTTCGAATGAAAAAGTCTTCGCGGACTATGTTGATTGGTGTCGAGCAGCGGAGGAGCGTCCCCTTAGTAAGCAGTATTTTGGAAAGAGGCTAAAGTCCCTTGGATTCGAGCAAGATCGAGCTGCCAATGAGAGAAGCTATAATTACGGTGAGGACTTTGTTCTTTGGGGCCAGCGGCATGCATCGAAGATTCGAGAAGATCTTTTCGATGATGCTGATAAAATGCTAGTTCCAAAATCCTGAATCAATTGCGAAGGGGGCTGATCTTAGTCCCCTTCGCTTTCCTTCGTTGGGTGAATTGAAACGTACAGCTCCGTAACAAAGGAGTTTGCCATGGCAGAAATTAAAGAAAAAGAACTTATTCGCTACTCATTTAAAGGACCAGGTCATGGTCGAAAGTCATTTACAATTTATCTCGACATTAAATCACGGGAGGGTAAAAGAACCTGTGAAACTATTAAGGATGAACGACTGATTGCTATAAATCGATCTCACCAAGCTGGAGTTCAAACTTATGACCAATGTGTTGTCCTAGTGAAAGAGATCATAAAGGACCTTTACAGAAAAGACAGTCGTTGCAGAAAAAGAGTTAACGTTCACAATTCTGAAAACTACAAAGTCATGAATGATTTTTGGGAGCAAGTTTACTCATTCCGTCCACTCATCAACGAATATACAGCTAAGAACGAGATCAAAAATGCTATCGAAGTTCTCGGAAAGCTCTCGATATATTCAGCAAGCCGTGAGGATATACAGGCCTGCATTGACAAAAAATATAAAGGAAATAGTCAGCGTCGAATCGTTGGTCGTCTGACTCAGTTGCTCAAGTTCATCGGTCGTGAAAAAGAAGTTCGTTTGCGACGCCAACCCAAGGACCTTATCAAGGTATCTTTTTTGAACGAGGCAGATTTTCAAAAGGTTCTATTGGCTGTTCCAACTCAGATTGAACGGGCCTTGTTGCAGCTTTGCTATTATTCGGGCCTGCGCATTGGCGAAGCTTACGGACTTGAGCCTCATCATTTACTGCATGATGGAACAGTTCGAGTTACTGGTCAGTTGGATCGTAAAGGAGTTCGACGTCAAACTAAGACTAAGCGGCCAAGGCTTGCTTTCATTTTTCCTCAAGGAATTGATGCTTTCAAATATTGGACTCAGGCAAGTGAAGAAGAAAAGGCGACCATTGATCGTCTTGAGTCTTCCCGAGAGCTGATGAAAAAATACTGTCAAATTGCGTTTCCAAAGGACCCTTCAAAACATCTAACTTTCCATGCGCTTAGGCATTGCTATGCTATCAATCTACTGACAAAAGGGGTATCAATGAGCCTCGTAGCTCAGTCGCTTGGGAACACACTCTCGGTTTGCCAGCAGCATTATGTGGGATTTGAACTGACGAACGATTCAATTACAGCCATTAAATCGATCATTTCAGGGTGATTTTTTTGAGCATGGAAGCCCAAAATACAAAATAAATACTAGTAATTTCAATAATATGTAAATTTTTCAGAATATTTAATAGATCACCTTGACTTAGGTCTGCATGAGCTCACATTTAACAAATCGAGAGAAGCTCTTATCCACTCTTTACCTCTCCAAACAACATCCCTAGGGGGCCTATTGGATCGTTTTCCCACTCTTCGCACACTGTTGACCGAAAACTTAAAAAGCAACTCGACTTCGAATGAAGATAAACTAAGAGCGTGGTCAAAGCCCCCAAGCCAAACCGAAATCGATAAGTGTGAGCGTGCTGAGAGAATGGTGAAGCAAGCCATCGATGAGGATCCAAAGTTATCCCAAATGGACATTTCTGTTTACTCCAAAGGATCCTATGCAAATCGAACCAATATTCCTTCAGACAGTGATGTTGATATTGCTGTCGTGGCGAATAACTATTTCTTTAATACTTATCCAGAAGGTACGACGGCTGCAAATTTTGGTTTTTCTGACAGCAGTTATTTGTATTCCACATTCAAGGACGACGTCGCTCGGGCAATCAAAAACAAGTTCGGAGCGACCGAAGTTACTGTCGGCGAAAAATGTGTCAAAATCCGTTCGAATAGCTGCCGAGTAGATGCCGATGTTGTTCCTCATTTTATCCATCGAAGATATGCGTTGGATAAAAGTTATTATGAAGGTGTTGCGATACGTAAATCTGATGGTGGAACTATTTATAATTGGCCCCAGCAAGATTACGACAATGGCGTTTCAAAAAATGAGGCCACTGGAAAACGATATAAGGCCATCGTTCGCATTATTAAGAACATCCGAAGTGAAATGAAAGGCCAAGGTTATAAGTCAGCAGACAAGGCTCCTTCTTATCTAATTGCGTGCCTCGCTTGGAATCTTCAGGATTATTTTTTCGCCGAAGATTCTTATACAAAGATGACCGAAGACGCTTTGAGCTATCTTATTGAGAGAACATCTGATCTAGCCAATGTTAGTAAGTGGGTTGAGGTTAATGATCTAAAATATTTGTTTCACTCTTCTCAAGCGTGGAAGCCAGATGAGGTTCATCAGTTTTTGGTTGATGCTAAAAGATTCCTTTCGGAGATGTAGAGATGAAGCACACTTGGGATGTAAAGCTGACAATTGGTCTCGCGACAATTATTTTTCTTTTACTCGCGATTATTAAAGGAGAGGCCTTTGCGAAAGAGCTGTTTGGGATAATTTCTCAGACTATCTCTTATACTTTTTTAGTGCGCTTAGTTTTTATAAAATGGATTTGGAAGTGGCTGCCATTTCTAGAGTTCATCCATGGAACTCCAAAAATCGAAGGAAAGTGGGCTGGTACATTCGAATCAACTTGGCGTCCGAGCCCTGATGCTCCCCCAGCAACCGGCCCAATTGAAGTCAAAATTACTCAGCCTGATATTTATCATATTAAGTTAACCCAAAAGTCAGGCGAGTCTTTAAGTCACTCCTATGGAGAGGTTTTTGAAACGCTTGAGGACGGAAGCATCTTTCTAAACTTCTCTTATAAGAATGTTCCAAATGCTGATGTAAGAGATCGAAGTCAAATTAGCTTTGGCTCAGCTCGGTACCAACTTGAGAGAGACGGTTCTTACAAGCTATCTGGAAACTATTGGACCGACAGGAAAAGTACTGGAAAAATCACCGTTGTAAAGAGCTAGCCGACGTTTGCAACGGCTTTGGATGCCAAGTCATAGCACTCTTTGAGACTAAGTGACTTGCCGAGTTGCAGATGAAGATCATAAAGGTATTTAGCTTGAGTGAGCGGATCCCAGGAAGAATAATTTGGTACTGATTTTTTTGATTTTTGAATTGAAGGTTTTGATTCGACGATTTTCATTTGATTCCGTTTTATGATTTCTTGCGAAAGTTTGGTGCGCGGGGAGGGACTTGAACCCTCACGCTTGCGCATACGCCCCTCAAACGTACGTGTCTACCAATTCCACCATCCGCGCACATTCGAAAGAAATCACTATATTTTATCTGGGCTGGTCGATGCATCTACCAGGGGCTCACTGGTTCATCTACCAACCTTAAATTTCCAATCTTCTAAACCCTTAATTCTAATCTACAAGTTGTGCTTCTCAAGTTTCTGGCTTTCGCCTTCCACAAGCCCCTCAAACGTACGTGTCTACCAATTCCACCACCCGCGCGATAGATCGAGATTTCGAAAGCAAAAATTACCGCTAGCTGCTTTTATCGTCAAAGAGTTTTTTTGAGTTTTAGATCTGATATCGCACATTTGACAGAAAAAATGGGATTTTTGCTATAAAAATAAACAAAGATTAACCCCCAAACCCCCCTGCTGAATCAAATAAACAGAAGGGCATGGATGCCCAAAGGATGAAAGTCCAGCCAAGGATGGCAGTATTTTTATCCCCTAAAAAGGAGGCTACGGATGGCTGAATTTTATCAAGTGGGTGTGTTTTTAGTGCTGTACTCAGGAGTTGTGGTTTCCTCCTTATGGCTCACTCTCACAACCCGCCCAAGCAAAACTCGGGCGCCCCTGCAGACCCATCCTCGAACTAGCAAGGAAGCTTCGTTCGAGGTGGCTTAGTAAAAGTATCAAGTTCATGAGTCCCCCAAAATTGGTTCGTAGAGTTTAGAAGGGTTTGGTGGTTCCCCTCCTAAGCTCAAGGGAAGAGATTTATCTCTTCCCTTTTTTTTATTGCTTCAACTTTGAAACAAAGCACTATGCCTCCCCGACTCTGCTTTCCATCTTGACCCTTTAGTCGTGAGCACTAGAATAAGAGACTCAATCTCAATTCGGGGGCTCCATGCGTTTACTTTTTCTAGCTGTAGTGTTGCTGTTTAATTCTGGCTGCGCTTCTTATTTTTTAAAAAAACGATGCGAAGAAACAAATTGGTTTGAGTACGGAGAAAAAATAGCTCTCTCAGGAAAACGCCTCGATGAAGATACTTTTGTTCAACAATGTCGAAAAGAAGAAGCCGAAGTCAAAGAGTCCCTCTTAGACCGAGGTTTTAAAAAAGGCTTAGACGCTTATTGCCGCCCCGACACGGCTTACCGCACTGGCCGCAACGGTCAGTTTTTTGAAAAGAGCATGTGCCAAGGTATCAACATCACCGAAACTTTAAAAAAATACAACGAAGGTGTCGCTACTTTTTGTCAGGCTGAAAATGCCTACCAACATGGACTTAACGGCAACTCCTACAATGGGGTCTGCCCTAGCTCTCTAGAAACAGAGTTTAAAAAGAACTACAACTCTGGAAGAAAAAAGTATCTACAAGGCCAGCTTGTTACCAACGAACACAAGCTCGAAGTCCTTAAAGACAAAGAACGTCGAGTTCGTAGCCAACTCTCTTCTAAAGAAGGTGAACTTCGTGGTTTATCTTATGTCAATGCAGCTTCGGCTGGAACCAACCCAGAACTTATAAAGCTTAAGGAGCGTCTCGAAAGCGAAGTGAATAGCTTGCGCTACGAAGAGAGTAAGACAGAAAAAGAATACACAAATCTACAGTCAGAAATTGGAAGAATAAAAGCTGAGCTCGTACAACTAGGTGACTAAATGGATTTAAATTTTAAAGATCTACAAAGTAATGCGCATCTTCAACGTCGTTCTTCTTATCAAGAAAGGATAGCTCTGCTACAAAAGCTTGAAGAGGCAATTGAGGCCCACGTTGATCTTTTTTGCGAAGCTCTGGCTAAAGACTTTCATAAGCCTCGCTTCGAGAGTTTACTCACAGAGATCTATCCACTATTTACCGAAATCAAACACGCTAAAAAAGAACTCAAAAAATGGATGCGCCCGCAAAAGGTCGCCACCCCTTTAGCCCTATTTGGGACCTCTAGCCGGATTCAATATCAAGCAAAAGGATGTGTTCTCATTATTGCTCCCTGGAACTATCCTCTACAATTAGCGATTGCCCCACTGATCCCAGCCATTGCTGCGGGTAACACAGTGGTTATAAAACCCTCTGAGTTAGCTCCCAACACGGCTCAAGCGATCCATCAAGTCCTTAAGAAGACCTTCGCTCCAAACCTCGTTGAAGTTGTCCTAGGTGGAATTAACGAAACCACTGAATTATTGAAACTTCCATTTGATCACATCTTTTTTACTGGTAGCACCCAAGTTGGAAAAGTAGTCATGGAGGCTGCTGCAAAAAATCTAAGTTCTGTGACTTTAGAATTAGGGGGCAAATCCCCCACAATTATTTTACCTGATTGTGATCTCAAAGATGCTGCTAAAAAAATCACCTGGGGTAAATTTATCAATGCCGGACAAACTTGTGTGGCCCCTGATTATATTTTTGTGCATGAATCCCAAAAGCAAAATTTCATAAACGAATTAAAAAATTCATTTCAAGAAAAATACACACAGCTGGATACGGACTTAGCACACATCATTTCTCCACGTCACAAAGCTCGACTCGACAAACTTAGCGCCGATGCAGAACAAAATGGAGCACAGATTCAAATTTTATCTGCGAACTCAAGCGGAGAAAAGTTTTTTGCTCCAAGAGTTGTCTCCGGAGTCAACCAAAGCCTTCAGCTCATGAAAGAGGAAATTTTTGGACCTATTTTACCAATTATGACTTATTCAAATATTCAAGAGGCTGTGGACTTCGTGAATAAAAACGAAAGACCTTTAGCTCTCTATATTTTTGGTAAAGATAAAAACAGCATAAACTCTATTCTGGAGTCGACCGTTTCAGGTGGTGCTTGTGTGAATGATACCGTCATTCATTTGGCCAATCACCACCTGCCTTTTGGTGGAATAGGCCCATCGGGACTTGGCTCCTATCACGGTTACTTTGGGTTTAAAGCTTTTAGCCACGAAAAGGCGGTGTTAATACAAAGTTCATGGAACAAGTCCATGCAGCTTTTCTATCCACCATACAATGGCTTTAAACAAAAAATCTTGGATTTGCTTCTTAAGTTTAAAATTTAAACTTAGGCAAGACTGCGTATTTTATCTTTATCCCCGACGATCCACAAAAGATCCATGGGCTTTAATATTTCAGAAGAATCTGGATTTAAAATGCGCTTTCCCTCTCGTTCAATACCCACAACAAGCCCCTGCGTAGCTTCGCGAATACCCGAGTCACGTATAGCTTTAAAAATAAAGGGCGAAGTCTCAGGGATTACATACTGCTCTAAACTCAACGCATCGAGATGAGCCTCGCTGCTTACATTTTCTTCGGAAGTTAAAAATGTTTGAAAAGCCAAAAGCTGCTCATCAGTTCCAATAACAAATATTTTATCATGAGACATAAGACGTTCATGCCGCTGAGGAGTGGTGATGATTTTTTTACCACGCTCGATGACAGCAATAGTGACTCCAAATCGCTCACGAATCGACATTTCGACTAATTCCTTGCCAACAACTACACTTTCTGGGGCAATTTCAAACTCGGTTAAATGTGCATCCCATGGTGCTAGTTGAGAATAGAGTTTTAAACTGGGCGCAACATCTTTGGTCGTCCCCTCACCTTTTAGATTGTGAAGAAAACGGTCTTCTAAAAATACGTATAGTTGCTTTAGGTACTTGGAAACAATCAATCCCACAACAATAAACATCCAGATGGCAATAGCCATCCCCCACCAAAATCCAACAAACTGTGTGATCATAGCAGCCAATAAAACCACTGCGATTAACAATCGAGAAATCAAAAACACATAGTTTGGAGTTCTCACGCCATTTCGACTTACATAATAAAGCAACTCGATATTTGGAACTGAACCAAAGGCAATGGCCCACAAAAAGGGCGAACTTACAATTAATGTTAACATCAAAACTAAAAATTCAGAGGACACCCAATCAAAATGGCGCTCCATCAACCACGGCAAAACAAGGCGGCTAAAAAAGAGAAATATTGCAATGACTAAGACTGAATTCACGATAATCTTCATTAAATAAGCACGAAGAAGATTCTGATAATCACGATTACCAGATAGCGACAAACTTGCATTAGAATAGTTCGTCAAAGCCTGCATCAGGTTACTAGGAATTTTACCAACAAATCTCTCTGTTATAATATCAGAATATTTGATGAGATAAGGGCTCGTAAAAGCTGTGATCACAGAAACAGAAACTGCCAAAGGGTACAAACTTTCGGAAATAACTTTTAAACTTAAACCCACGGTAGCTAAAATAAACGAAAACTCTCCGATCTGTGACATTGCTAAACCTGAGTGAATCGAACAACGCACATCTTGCCCTGAGAAAACTGATCCAATAGTTACAGTGACAATTTTACCAACTATGACAACTGCAGAAATCAACAATACTGCCTGCCATTGTTCTGCTAAAATATCAGGATTTATTAGCATCCCCACGGACACAAAAAACACAGCCGAAAACAAATCCCGAACTGGCTTAATAACATGATGGATGCGCTCAGCTTCTACTGTCTCGGCTAACAAGGAGCCCGCAACGAAGGCACCTAGAGCTGAAGAAAATCCAACTTTATTAGCGATAACCACCATTAATAAACAAAGCCCCACAGAAATTACCAACACGGTTTCTTCGGACAACAACCCCTGTGACTTCTTTAACAATGTTGGCAAGACAAACATACCAACGACAAACCAAAGCATTAAAAAAAACACTAACTTTAAGACAACAGCAAGCATCGGCCATCCAGACACTTGCTGGCTGACCGCGACTGTAGACAGCAGCACCATCATCAAAATTGCAAATAAGTCTTCAAAAATAAGAATACCAAACACATGACCCACATACTTCTTTGCTTTTAACCCCATTTCATCGACAACACGAAGAATGATGGAGGTTGAGGAAATACTGATAATCCCCCCAAGAAAAATAGAGTCCATGGTATTCCAACCTAGATATTTACCGACAGAGTATCCAATAAATATCATACTCCCAACTTCTAGGACTGAAGTGATCCCTGAGGACTTGCCTGTGCGAGCTAGCTTTTTAAAACTAAACTCCAATCCCAAAGCAAACAGCAGAAAGATAATTCCCATCTCTGCCCAGAGATGAACACTTTTCAGATCAGAAACTGAAGGCAATATTGTGGTATGAGGTCCTACTAAAAGACCGGCGAGTAAATACCCTAAGACAAGAGGCTGATTTAGTTTCTTAAACAGCAGCGTAACTATAGCCGCTGTAATCAAAATTAAAGAGAGATCTGCAATGAGTTCGGGCAAATGTGGCATACCCACCATTTGAATAAAAAAAAAGCCCCCTGTAAAGGAGGCTTTTACTTAAAATTAACTTTTCAATTACTTTTGGATTTCGCGAACTGCTTCGAAGGCATTCACTAGACCAGCACCGTACTCATTATTGTTATTAGGACCAAGAGCAGTAGCAGTACGCTTTAAAACGTCTTTAATCTGCGCAGGAGATGCATTTGGATTAGCTCCCACCATCAACGCTACAACACCAGATACGTGAGGAGTTGCCATTGATGTACCATCAAGTGCTGAGTAATCAGTAGGGATGATATTGAGAGAAGCTTGAACTTCAGCGCCACCCTTTAACTCAGAAACAATTGCCTCACCTACTGACTGCTCAATCATGAATACACCAACTGGAAGAGTTGTTCCGTCATCTGTGATTGCACCTTGGATCAAACCTGGAGCGTTATTATAAATAACTACACCAGCTGCTCCTGCATTCATGGCATTGCTTACTTTTTCACCGAAGCGGATCTCACCACGAGAGATAAGAGCGAACTTACCGCGAACATCGATATTTTTGAATTCTTCAACTTTACCTAAACCAGCTGCAACAAGCTTATTGATTTCAGGAGTTGTTACAACTTTGCCACCCATGAAAGTAGTAGAGCTAACAACTTGGCTACGACCATTCATGATGATCTTAACTTCTGATTCGCGGCCTGCACCCACTGGCACTGAAGAGTTAACAGCAACACCTGGAGCAACTACAGCTAATTCAGGACCGTATTGAGAGAAGTCTGCACGCTTCAGGTCAGAGTCAATTGCACCTACAGCTACAACTGTTGGAAGAGCTGCTGGGTAAGAAACTTTGTTAGAACCGTTGTTACCAGATGCTGCAACAACTGCGATTCCAGCTTTGTCTGCCGCAGAAACTGCCATTCTCTCTGCAGGAGTCGACCACATACCACCGAGAGACATAGAAATTACGTCTACATTCTCTGAGATACCCCAGTTGATAGCTTTTGCGATAGCTACGTTAGAGCAGCCTTCGTTAGAACAAACGCGACCAGTGTAGATCTTTGCACTTGGAGCAACACCAACGAATCCATCAGGAAGTTTTGCACCAGCAATAGTTCCAGAAACGTGAGTTCCGTGACCGTTATTATCAAAGAAAGGGTATGGACCATTGTTATCGCCAACAAAATCTTGGCCTTTAACGAAGTTAGGAGCCAATGCTGGGTGATCTTTATCAATACCAGTATCTAAAACTAAAACTTTAGCTCCAGCACCTGCTTTTGAATCAGCCCAAGCTTCAGGAGCTTTAACTGCATTGATTCCCCATGGAGTTTTGCTAGCAGCTTTGAAACCACCACCATTTAAAGGCTTTGCCATTGGCTTTGGAGCTGGGTGGAAAACCTCAGCATCAACAAGAGCGACCTCTGGGCTATTCATTAGCTTTCCAAGATCTTCAGAGCTCTTAACGTTGACTACCAGTGTGCTGAGATTGCTTAAGCTATCTTCAATTTTTACATTGATTTGAGAAAGAGGGCTATGTCTCGCAGCGAATGTTTTAAGAGTGGCTGCACCTTGACGTTTAAATGCTACGTCAACCTGTTTAAAAGTCTCTTTAGACTTTAAAACTACGAGTGCACGCTGCCCGTCCGCATGGGCTACTGTCGCTGTGATTAGAAACGCTAAAAGAGCGATCATTTTTTTCATTTGGTTTCCCCCCGATTGGTCCTTGGATTTCCCCTCGAAATCCTTGGGAGAGAGTTTCACTTCACCCTTTGACTTTTTTCAATTGTTTTTTATTGCTGGGGCTTAATTTTTTTTGCTGGTAAAAAAGTGAAATTTTCTGTCAAAACTGCTGTGGTTCCAAAACGGCACCCCAAATCAAAAATAGGGGCTAAATAGGCGATTCTATAAGTGATGCTTATGGATACTATCAATTAATCATAAGAATAATGCACAGAAGCACATCAGAAAAATAATGCGTCGCATGTTGTTTTTACAGGGCTATTATAACTTTTAGGAGCCTTTGGATGTC
>JBKHVM010000071.1:0-11606 GCA_046570065.1 Bdellovibrionia bacterium | reverse complement strand
CATGGATGAGTGCGTCCCAGCATCAGAGGGCTTCATAGGGGGAGCTAGGCCTCAACAAAAGCGAGTCTTAATGGCGAACGCATCCAGCTTGGCGGATGTGTGCTCAATGGAGAACCCTTGTGGAGGGAGCCCAAAGCTCTGGGGCATTCCCCTTTTGGGAGTTGGAAGGACTCATCTTCGTAAGGCACACGCGGGGATTTTCTGCGCAGTGGGGGCACAGCTTACTTAGCCAGGGAAGGGGGCTCCAGTTCTAGATTTCCTGTGGAGGTTTAGCCTTCTAAGGCGGTGGAGGAGAGAGTGTTTATGGTTTTTTGGAGTCGAGTTTTGCGAGGAAGCTTGAGACGAGGTCTTCTCGTTCTTGGCCAGAAACAGGGCGCACACCCAATGGGTATTCTTTGTAGAGGTTGCTTGGGATTTCTAATAGGAATCGGCTTGGGGCTACGGCTCTGACTGCACCATGACGCTTTCGCATTTGGCAACGAGACATCACCAAACGTTGTTTGGCTCTTGTCACGCCTACATAAAATAGTCGTCTCTCTTCGTCGATGTCAGAACCTAAGTTTTTATGTGGCAACAGATCTTCTTCTAGCCCAGCAAGAATCACCACAGGGAATTCCAAACCCTTTGAGGCATGCAAAGTCATTAATTGAACTTTATTTGTATTCTCGTCTTCTTCATTCAAATCATCTCTTAACATCATAGCATCAACAAAAGACTTTAATGACTCCACATCATAAGAGCGCTTGATCAAATAAGAATCTAAAACTCGTGCGAGAATTTCGACAACAATCCATTTTTTTTCAGCAGAAGTTGGATCAGCTGCACTGTCGTAAACATGCTGTCGGTAATTGATTTCATTAAGCACCTCCAACATTTTAGCCCCCGGAGTGCTCCCCACCCTGAAATCTAAAATCTTTTCTGGCATCTCTTGAATAAACTTAAACAAAGACTCAATGGCCTCTCCAGCCGCTGCATGTACTTCTGCTTCTTGCCACAACATACAAGCTTCCATAAATGGAATTTTTTGCGCCTGTGCGTACTCTTGAATCTTCTCGAGAGTGGCATCCCCCACTCCCCTCGATGGCACATTAATAATTCTCCGCAAAGAAACTTCATTGGGCGATAAGGCTTGCTTAAAGTACGCCATAATATCTTTGATTTCTCTTCGGTCAAAAATGGAAGTACCGCCAGTTATAGAATAAGGAATATTCGCCCGACGCAGAGAGGACTCAATTAAGCCACCCTGAGTATTAGACCGATAAAGCACCGCAAAGTCTTTATATTCATAACCTTGTCGCATGAAATGCTGAATTTCAGTGACGACAAAATCGCACTCGTCTTCTTCTCGCTCCAACACAAAAACTTCTGGCAATGCACCAGTGCTTTTTGCAGCCTCTGCTTTTAGAATTTTGCCATGTCGATTTTTATTATTGCCGATAGCTGAATTGGCGACGGCTAAAATCTCTGCACTCGAGCGGTAATTCCTCTCGAGTTTAATCACTTCGCATTTTTTATAGTCATGAGGGAAATTGAGAATGTTTTTTACCTCAGCTCCCCGCCAACCGTAAATAGACTGGTCGTCATCCCCCACCACAGTGATATTCTGATGAGGAGCCACTAGTTTTTCGATAAGGTTCATCTGCAAGCGATTAGTATCTTGGAACTCATCCACCATCACTTGCGAAAACATGCCCTGAACCTTCTCAAGTATTTCTGGATTTTCTTTAAACAACTGCAATGGCTTAATTAAAAGACCCTCAAAATCCACAACACCTAAAAGCTCTAATCTTTTATTAAACCGAGGAAACAACCACTCCGCCATCTCAGAATACTCATCTTCGATTTGATTTACAGCTGCTTGTCCCGTGCGCATTTGGTTGACCATCTCTAAAAGTTTATCCACATCAAATTTATCTTTTGTGGAATTACGCACTTCTTTTAATAAATCTTTGATGATGGCATTACAGTCATTTTGATCGACAATGCCAAAACTAGGAGAGAGACCAGCGTGACGATGAAAGCGTCGTAAGATCTGCAGTCCAAAACTGTGAAAAGTTCCCGCCCAAATATTTTTACCTTGTGAGCCGAGCTTTGCTCCTACGCGGTGCTTGAGTTCTTTAGCGGCTTTGTTTGTAAATGTGAGAACGCAAATTTCTGGAGCCTGGGCAACTTTTTCGGCAATTAAGCGCCCGGTGCGCGCCACTAGGACTGTGGTTTTACCACTGCCAGCCCCCGCAAGAATAAGAAGCGGCCCAAAATTATGTTGGACCGCTTTGCTTTGTTCTGGATTAAGACCTTGGAGCCAATGAGACATTAGGGACGATTATGGATAAGCGTTTTAACTTCTTCTGGGAAGATAACTTCAATTTTATCGTTCATTGCTTCTTTGATAAAACCCATACCAAATTTTGGATGGTTCAATTTAGAGCCCTTCGCAAATTTAGTTTTCATGCTGTAATCAAAAGTTGCAGCATCCTGAGACATTAACATTTCGTATTCATTTTTATGAGAGCTACGGCGAGAGTTTTCTGAAGCAGCTCTTTTTGCCAACGCGGCACCAGTGAGCGTTTTACCTGTAGAAGTTTTGTTACCTTGCTTGGGAAGTGTGTAAGTTTTAACTGAATGACAAACTTCACATTTCATTTTTGCTGATGTAGCCGTCGTGTGGGCCATCACCACATGGTACCGATCCGCATCGCACTTTTTACAGAATGTAAAAAAAGATTTCGCAACCGGTGGTAAAGAGAGTGATGTCATAGACCTTCCTTTTTATTTGAATTGCATTTTTGGTTTATAAATCGTCAACGCTTCCGTCAGTGATTTATCTGCAATTTCACCTGCGCTCAGATAAAAAGGCCCCTCGCCTTTCTCGATACGCTTTTGAAACTCCAGCATACTCTCCTCAGAAACGGGGTCAATCTTATGTTCAGTGGGTCCATAATTTTCTAGAAACGCCAGATCTGGCTCTTTCGTAAAAAACTTCTCCCAGCAATCCGTGTTGACCTCAACACGGTAAGTAATGGTCTTAGCATGGGAATGAACAGGAGCATAAGCTCCAATTACTTCGAGATGACCATAGTGAGAGTGCAATTTCAGCGCAGGACTTCCCCATTGAGTCATCCCAGAACACTGTTCCACATTAGCATACCACAGACCAAAACTCTTAGAGAGAAAACCTAAACCATAGAACTGCTCTTCTTTTGGGAGCAGAGAGTTAACAGAACACAAGTTGTGAGCAACCCACTCCCCCTTGTGCATGGTGGGAATGATAATAAACAACGATAACGGAACCCAATCCATGTCATCTAAAGAAGTGACTTCTTTAAGCACTCCTGAACTTTTTATCGGCGATGCATGGGCTGGAAACTTCTGAGGATCCAAAACCGCCCTCACTGCGGGACTTAATGCTGAGGGGCGGGCACAAAAACCAGCCACAAAACCTGGAATCACCGCGCAGTCATAAAAAACCCAACGAGGCATGGCCATATTCGAGGGACCAAAAGCTCGCTCTTCGATGGAATAAATACGATCTGCAAAGGGCAATGCCTCGAGATCCATAGGGTCCTTCAATACCGGCTGCTGATTGAACCAGTTGAGGTGATGACGACTTCCTGGTTGTGGAATTTGATTTTCTTTTCGAACAAAGACATAAGGGCGAATGTCAGGATGAGATAACCACTGTGCTTTGTCGAAAATTTTTTGCATGAAATCCTACTCCCTTGGATGAATCATATTAGCAGGCACTACCAGTTTATCAAATTCCTCGCCACTGAGGAGTCCAAGTTTAATCGCTTCTTCTCGGAGACTTGTGCCGTTTTTATGGGCAGTTTTAGCCAAAAGGGCAGCTTTGTCATAACCTATAACAGGATTTAACGCCGTCACCAACATCAGACTGTTATCGACGTAGCGCTTAAGCTGGACTTCATTGACTTGAATACCACGAACACAGTTCTCGGCAAAAGACACACTGGCATCAGCTAACAGGCGAATGGAACGCAGGACATTGCTAACAATGAGAGGCTTAAAAACATTGAGTTGGAGATGTCCTTGCAAGCCCCCTACTGTCACGGCCGTGTGATTGCCGATAACTTGGCAACAAACCATTGAGAGCGCTTCACTTTGAGTGGGATTAACTTTACCAGGCATAATCGAAGAACCTGGCTCGTTCTCAGGCAATCGCAACTCCCCAAGCCCTGCCCTCGGGCCAGAACCAAGAAGTCGCACATCATTGGCTATTTTCATCAAACTCACAGCAATAGTGTTTAGAGTCCCGCTCATTTGCACCAGAGCATCCTGAGCGCTCAGAGCTTCGAACTTATTTGCTGCAGAAGAAAAACTAAGACCAGTTAATTGACTCAAATGACGGCAAAAAATCTGAGCGAATTGTGGATGAGAATTTAGCCCCGTCCCCACAGCAGTACCTCCCATGGCCAACTCTAAGACATGAGGCATAGCTTGTGACAAACGCTCCAGACTCAATTCGAGTTGGCGCACAAATGCAGAGAACTCTTGGCCCACAGAAAGCGGCGTCGCATCCATCAGATGAGTTCTTCCCATTTTAATTACAGACGAAAATTCGTCAGCTTTGGTTTGCCAAGCTTTTCTGAGTTCTGTCAAAGCTGGTTTCAATTTAGTTTCAACTTCAATAGCTGTCGCGATATGCATTGCCGTGGGAAAAGAGTCGTTAGAGCTTTGCCCCTTGTTTACATCATCAATGGGATGAACTCTTTTAGAGGGTAATTTTTCTCCTAAAAGAATATTGCAGCGATTGGCAATCACTTCGTTGACATTCATGTTTGTCTGAGTACCAGAGCCTGTTTGCCAAATGACCAGAGGAAAATGATCGTTGAGTTGACCTTGGAGAATTTCTCTACCCACCTGCAAAATCAAATCACGCTTCTGAATATCGAGCTTTTTTAATTCAAAGTTAGTTTCTGCAGCTGCCATCTTGAGATAAGCATAGGCACGTATAAATTCTTGCGGAAATGTCTCACCGCCAATTTTAAAATTTTGGAGTGAACGCTGAGTTTGCGCCCCCCAAAGTTTGTCACTAGGTACTTGTACTTCACCTAAGGTGTCTCTTTCACTGCGAAACTCTGCCATTAGCTTCTCCTAGCTACCTGCCCAACATGGGCTTGATCAGTGGGGTAAATAACAAGCTCCTGAATATTAACGTGAGCAGGTCGTAGGGAACACCACACAATGGTCTCTGCAATATCTTTGGCAGAAAGCGGAGTCATGCCTGCATAAACTTGTCTGGCTTTTTCGTTATCCCCTAAACGCACTTGCGAAAATTCTGTTTCCACCATGCCTGGCTCAATATTGGTCACTCTGATGGGTGTGCCGAGGAGATCCATGCGCAGTCCTTCCGTGAGGGCCCGCACTGCAAATTTAGTTGCACAGTACACCGCTCCCCCCGGATAAGTGTAACGACCCGCCACTGAGCCCAAATTAATGATATGCCCCTGATTTTGTTTTAAGAAGTTTGGCAAAATATGATGGGTGACCATCAGCAGCCCCTTGACGTTGGTGTCAATCATCACATCCCAATCATCAAGATTGGAGTCTTGGACTTTCTCCACTCCCTTGGCCAAGCCAGCATTGTTGATCAGAAGGGTGACATCTTTAATGTTTTGCTGATGAGATTGAAAATAGGTTTCAACATCTTGCCGCTTTTGCACATCAAAGATGGCTAACTCAATGTTGATGCTTGGAGATTGCTGTAAGATTTCGTTTTGAAGTTCCAACAATCGCTCTTTACGACGAGCATTCAAAATCAAGTCATATCCCAATTTTGCAAACTCGCGAGCGCAAGCCGCACCAATACCCGAAGAGGCCCCTGTGATAAATACTTTTTGTTTTGTCATGGAGTTATTAGAGCGCGCTTTTAGGGGAATTAAAACCGATTACGCAATCAGTAACGACGCACACAGCGAACTACGTAAGATTGGTTTTTTTGTGCTGCAAATGGACCTCCAGACCCATTCAGATAGAATTGGTAGGCTAAGCCTTTTGTGAAAGTCTCCTCCGAAGAAGACCAGTAGGCAGTCTCATCAAACCCCATAGAGTTCTTCTCCGCAGAATCAAGCGCAATATCTATTTCATTCAATTCTGAAATATTCGGTAGATACCAATCGTTGTAACCCCCATGGCTAAGATTTTCACAGTGCTTTGCTGCTTCAAAAGTATTTAGACTGTGATTACTTAGCCAATGAGAATTTGCCGTTCCTGAATTCTGGTCATAAATAAATGAGTTTACCTGTGGTACTGTCAAATTAATAATTCTATCGATATCCACCCAACCAGATGAACGATTATCCCATGTTCGCGAAACACGAGTTCCACCACCACCCCCAAATACTGAGCAGATACTTAAACGATCACATAAAACTGGCGTCATGTATCTATATGGAGGTGCTCCCGAATTATCAACTCTGTATTCTCCCAAAAAGAATACTCCTCCACTTGAACACTTCTGCCCTTCAGACTTTCCAGAACAATCATCCGAAGTTTGCCAGCTGACTAAAGATCCACTGGTCACAGATCCTACTGCATTCTGCACTGCGATTGTGCCACTATCTCCACTGCTATTGCTTCCAGACAATTCACAAATCAAGGCATTGGGAGCTAAGACTTGCACTGCGCTACAATTGCGCCCCCAACATGTACAGATTGAATACTGAAAAAATTAGTACCGTAAATTTTTAGTGGTGATTTTCTCCCCACCAACATTTTACCCTCTTCGACTCCAGTAACAGTTGGCGGCAGCAAATAGGTAAAAGGTGTTAATTGATACGTGCGAATATTTCCAGCGGCGTCCTGTAGCTCCAAACTAGGATAATAAAGCCTTCCCATTTCAAACGAAAGTGATACCGCAGGAGTTGCTAAAACTGAATTGCTAAGAGCTTGTCTGTTCAAGATATCTACCCCAAGAGCTGCCGTACCAATTGAGAAGAATAATTGAACTCCATTACTACCACTCTCCAAAATACTCGACCACCCATAAACAGGAGCCGTTTGTGTTTGTACAAACTCCCCAGGAGTTGGAGCCAAGGATCCCACAAGCGAAGGTGCAAGTCGGTCAATATTCTGACCACCACTGAAACTCTCTGTTGCCAATCTGTTACCGAGAAGATCCCGAGCCGCATCGGCTTTGAGCTTTAATTGCACACTGCCCTCGACTTCATTTGGCAAAGTCAATTCAATGAGCCACTCTCTTTTATTTTTCCCACTCACTTCGGTGACAGAAGAAATACTACCAAGCCCAATCAACTCAAAATCAGATTCTGAAAGATCTTCGATGCTCTCACTCATCACCAACAAAAAAGTTAAAGTACTTGCATTTACCCAGCCAGTTCCTCCAGATGAACTAGAAAATGAAACCACGGAAGGAGCTATACTATCGTAGTTCAAATTCAAAATACCCGAGGATGAGTTAGAATTTCCAAAACTATCTTGCGCAATACTTGCTGGTACTGCCAAACTCAAAGAGCCTTGCGTATCTGGTACAAAATTAAAGCTGTAGGTTCTCTGATCAGCATTTGCAACAAACCCACTAAAGCTCCCACTCCATCCCAAGGAGCTTAATTTGCTCGCATTAAAATCAACGACTGGTTCGTTAAACATGACTGTAAAACTAAACTGATCTCGCGACTCTGTTTTGCCATTAGTTTCAGTGAGCATCACAGATGGAGCTTCACTGTCATGCAACCATGTAAATACCACATCACTCTCGAGAAGATTATTTGCTAAATCACTCAGAGAACCCGCAGGCAAACGTAATTCCAGCACTCCATTTGTGGTTGCTGGATTGACAGTTACAAGATACTCACTAGAACTGCTCACCAAAAAAGAATAGAGATTGGCATTGGTAAGCTGAACGTCAGCACTCACAAAATTTTGTACATCTCTATTAAATTGAATTCGAACGCTGTATCTCCCATCACCATCAGGTGTGCTCGAGACTAGAGAAACAGAAGCCACAGGCCCAACACTGTCATACTCCCTTTGCACCGAAGCAAAAGGTAGAGCTAAAAAATTTCCAGCAAGATCTCTGACTCTGCCACTTTTAAAGGTCACTGAGAAGGGGCCAAAAGAAAGCGGTGTTAGCACTAAATTATGACTGATACCAGATCCGGTGAGACTTAGACTTGCGTTGACAACCTCAAAATCATCAACATTGAGACTTTGAACCAACTCAGAAAACTCTAAATCAATAGTAATGGCAGCAGAAACAGTCGCCGGAGCTGTTGTCGAAAAAGTTGCAAGAGGTGCCGTCAAGTCCACCACCACTTCTGCAACAGAAGACACCGTGGCATTTTCATTCCCAGCTAGATCCTTAATGGCTCCAGCCCGAATACGTAGAGTGTATGTTCCCTCAACAGAGCAACTGCCGACCGACACCAAAAGCTGCGGTCCCCCAGCTGCAATTTTACTTGAAGACAAAGCACAAGCTGAAACAGTTTGACCAAACTCATCCAACAGCTCTATGGCGGAGCTGTTTCCTATTGCAAAGTCTTCGCTCACAGTAATAGCTAAATTTTTAGTTACTCCAAGTGCAACATACTGCACTGGCAAAGAATTGATAAAAGTTGGAGCTATACTATCCTTGTTGATTGTCTGCACCACTTCAGTGCCACCACCAGTAGCAAGGGTGATAGTCAGAGGTCCATCAGGAAATGAACTCAAATCGATATTTCCGGTAAAGCGACCGTTGGTACAAGGAATTGTAACCGAAGCTGAGGAGGAGGCGCCGTCTGTTGCCGTGACCTCCACAGAGCTGGAGCCATCTTTGCAATTTCCAGAAACTGGAACTGTGTTGCTGTTGTCTCCATTGACATTAATATTGGGATCAAAACGAACGGGCTCATCTAGAACTTTGAGCAATGCCACTTCCACATCGGCTGCAGTACAACCAACAAAAAACAACGACATTGCAACTAGCAAAACCCTAAAAACCATTAACAACAGTTAACTCCCTGTTAAACTGAAGAATTTCGTAACTAATCCTATTATCGGCCTTAAGTTGAGATAGTTTGAGAGAAATTGTTTAATGAGAATCTCAAAATAGTACAAAAAAAGAGCTGCTCTAGAAGCAGCTCTTTTTTAAATCGCAAATTCGATTAGATAAAACTAATCATTATCACCTTGATGCGTTGGAGGAGCTCTTAAAGATAGGGCGACAAGGACTTCGGTTTTTAGAATAGCCGCTACTTCACGAATATCTGAATGGACAGCACAAATAGGCACCAAACGATCTGTGGTCGTCGATAGACGGCATTTGTTTAAATCCATGGCTTCGATCTGCGACTTAAGATCACCATTTTTTTGCACTTCACGAACGCTCTGTATTGCTTTTTCAACGGCAACTGCCATTCTATTTACGACATCAGCACGCCCTTGTTTAATAAGGATATCATCCACTGAAAATGCTTTTTCAGCAGGGTCGTTGGAACCAAAGAATACAGTTTTAAATCCACGCAATTGCGCTTCAGCACTTGCCAAGCTTGCCCCGCTGTAGATGTGTTCTACATCACCGGGGCAAATTTCAGCAGAACAATCTTTGTGTTTACCAAGAGGTCTACCTAGCTTTAAATCTTTTAATTTTTCGATATTAGAAAGAGCATCCGTCAGGGCATTCAACGCTTCTTTGTCGTTCTCAAAAAGTTCACCCTTTACAAGCTTTACTGAAAATGAATCTTGAGAAAGTTCCCACTTCTCGCTTAAAAGCTTTGCTTTGGCTTTAATATCAGGAACTAATTGCTGGGCCCACTGACAGCGCTGCAACTGCCTATTTTTTGCAGGTAATTCATTCCAAACCTTTACTGCTGGATTGGCTCTCACATTGCATTTTGAAAGGAGTGAGTTTTCAAAAAGAAGGTACTCAACGGCAGCCAATCCTCTTTGATTGAACATCAGTGACAAGGGGTTAATAACTTCTTGAGCGCCAAAAGCGATTACATTTTGATCAATCCCGCAAGTATTTAAAAAAGGCCACGAGTAAAGATAGTCAGAAATAAATCTTCCATCAGCCACTATGGGACCAAAGGGAGCCCCTTCAAGCTGATGAAACGCATTCATTAACCTCTGCCAATCACGTTTAGCATCTTCAGCTTCGGTTGTGGCTTCTTGATTTGACTTCAAAGCTTGGCAATAAGTCTCGAGTCCTGTAGTAAAAACATCGACTTGCTTGTTAAGACTCTCAGCTTGTTTTGCAAAAACATTCACAGCGAGATTCGCAAAAATTTTCTTCTCAGTAACATCACCAGTATTTAAATCTCTAAACTCTGCAGGTAAATTTGCAGAATCAATTGGCTTGTTAGGATTAGTAGGGTTTTGAGATGGATTGTTTACTTTTGTTTTGTTTGAACTTTTATTGTCGCTATTTGAAAAATCACCACAACCTACAGTTGTAAAGCTGAGTATCATCACAGTTATAGCAGCAGATTTTAAAACCTTTTGTCGAATAACAGGCATCATAGAACCACACTCCCATTAGTGAGAGGAAACTAACAAAGAAGTTGAGATTACTCAATACTTGCCAGTAAATGAAAGGACAATGAGAGTGAGTAGTTTTTTCACTCTCGCAGAGCTTAAAAGTGTGTTATTTTGCTCCTCATGAGTGGATGGCTGGAAAAGCTTAATATTTTATTTCAATTTGATGAACCGACATCGCGGCTCTACCACGTTAATATTCTATCAAGCCTTGCCCTAATTCTTGGCCTGGCTCTGTACTTGCAAATAAAGAACCCAAAAAATCTCAAAATCCTCCTTAAAAAATGGCTTTTCGATAAGCGCTACTGGTGGAATAGCTCTACGAAACAGGACTATTTTATTTATATCTTTAATGGTCTTTTAAAGAGCTTACTCTTAGTTCCCCTTCTAGATATCAGTTTTGAGATTTCGAGATTTACGGTCCGCTCACTCATGAGCATGACTCCTGGTGGGGACACCTTAGATCTGCCAACATCGAGCTTGTATATTGGAATCTTTAGTTTAGCTGTTTTTGTGTGGGATGACTTTTTGAGATTTATACATCACTACCTGATGCATAAAATCCCCTTGTTGTGGGAATTTCATAAAACACATCACAACGCGAGAGTTCTAACACCAATCACGCTTTTTCGCGCTCATCCCATAGAGTCAGTGATTGCTGTATTAAGAAACAGTTTAAGCTTAGGAGTAGCCTCAGGTATTTTTGTCTACACTTTTGGTAGCACGATGACAGTGTGGACGATCCTTGGGGTCAATGGCATCGGATTTATTTTTAATTTAGTTGGAGCAAACCTCCGCCACAGCCACATCCCATTGGGCTTTGGCATTTTCGAAAACATCATAATCAGCCCAATTCAACACCAAATACATCACTCGCGTAAAACAGAACACTACGACAAAAACTTCGGCGTGACTCTAGCAATCTGGGACAAGCTCTTTGGCACCCACGTCTACTCAAAAAATATCGGCCCTCTAAAAGTCGGCATCAACGAACCCTTTAAAAAATCCAACTACAGACTCCTCGTGGACCCAGTACGCGCCGCCTACCAGCACTTCAAACTGCAGCGCCCTGGCACCTAGGCTCCACAGCCTCCCTAAGCCTTGCCGCTTGG
>JBKHVM010000070.1:0-11690 GCA_046570065.1 Bdellovibrionia bacterium | reverse complement strand
AATTTCCTCTTATACGTTGTGACTTCCATTTTGACCCCCTGGGTTGGGTGTCCGAATCAAATGGGGGTCATGAACAATAGCTATAAAGATGCTTAATTAATCCTGAACTTAAGTATCTGAAAAAGTACCATGCCGATAGCAATCGAGAATAACCTTCAATCTCTCTGTAAATCGCCCACTGATAAGGAATCACTCCGATTTTATTTGATGAGAGACTATTCTGACTTTTTCGATAACATGCTGTTTGATTAGACAAGCCTGCAACAGTATAACATCTCTTTAATAGTGCTAACCAAAGTGCAAAATCCTGACGTTTGCGTAGCAATGGAAACTTTACAGTACCAAAATACTCCCTGTCATATACGGCTGTAAGGCACCCTATTACATTACCATACAGAAGACTATTGTAACTGATAACTAGTGGAGGAGTGAAATGCCCAACAACCTTACTTTGAGAATCAATAACTTTATAGGCCGAAAAACAAAAAGGACTCTCTGACTCTATCATTTTAGAAATCTGCAATTCTAGCTTAAAGGGCTCCCAAAGATCATCTGCATCTAAAAATGCAATAAATCTACCCTTAGCAGCATCAATACCCCTGTTTCTTGAAGCAGCAGCTCCAATGTTGTTTACATTTTTTATAGTTATTATCCGTGAATCTTTAATACTATTAATAACTTCACAAGTGCTATCTTTTGAACCATCATCCACAATAATTAACTCAAGATCCTGATATGTCTGAAGTAGCACAGACATAACCGCCTGATACACTGTTTTTTCCGAATTAAACGTTGGCATTATAACCGAAACAGTCATATTTCTATCACTACTATATCGGCAAAAAATATGCGAATAAGGCCTGCTTTTAGAATTATAGCCAACTAGAGACCTTTTCCAAACAGCAAAAAGAAGATAGCTAATCATATAAAGAATTTGTTTTGCTAAGGAAAGTCTGTGTCTACGCATTAAATCCCAACGCCATTTTGCACAAATAATTTTATTAGATGAACGACTTCCATCGATTACACGATATAAACTCAAAACCTCACGTATTGGATAGGCTTGCCTAGTAACCCCTAACAACCTAATCCATAGATCTAAATCTTCATGATGTCCCTCACGAAATCTAAAAGTACCCAAAAAATCTTTTTTGATCATTACAGTTGAGCATCCGATACAATTATTCTTGAATAGATCGCGTGAATTAACCGCATACTTTGCAAATCTAATTGAATTGGTAAACTTACCAAAACGATCAATTATTCCGAAACTGGTATAGGTAAATTCAGCCTCGTAGTGCTCTGCAAACTTATGCTGTACTTCCAATTTTTCTTCCAGCCAAATATCATCAGCATCCAAAAAGCAAACATAGTTTCCTTGGGCAGCTTCAAGTCCGAGATTTCTATTAACAGAAACTCCGCCTTCTATTGAGCTCCTCAAAACCTTAATTCGATCATCTTTACGACTAGCCTCAATTGCAATACTCAACGACTGATCACTAGATTTTGAGTCAATAACAAGAATCAACTCCCAATAAGTAAAAGTTTGACTCTGAACTGATTCAATCGTTTGCTTTAGATATTTTTCAGCATTGAAAACCGGCGTAATTACTGAAATTTCTATTTTCTGCATTAGTTCTTATCCATCCCTAATATCTTTACATAATTACCTAAAAGAATATCCAAAACAACTCTTTCAGAATGATTTTCTATAACCCACTTTCGCCGCTCTAGAGATAGAGTGTTTTCCTGATCCTCACTCCATTCTTTAATTACACCATCCATCACCTCTATCACTTGCTCTGCTGATGAGACATTGTATATTGGCATCAATGACTGATATACTTCGCCGTACTTAAAATAGGTCACTAAAGGTTTACCTAGACCTAAAACCTCCAACTCTGACATACCTATTGCACCAACTCGCAGTTGGCCCAATACTAAATCAGAATCCAAGACCTTTTTTAAAACATCCCCTCTTCGCATACGATCAAGAGTTTCAAACTTATCAGCATAACGTGACTCGAAACATTGCCCAAAGCCAAAGACACTAATTTTTAATGACGGATAAATAGATTTAAGACCTTCCAGTGCTTTTAAGCCAATATCTCCACCTTTTATTAAGTTTGGCACAGCAAAAAAGAAGACAGATTTAACTGAATCAGAGGACTGCCGAAGCGGTGTGGTTAGAACTTCTTCGCTAATTATATTGGGAAGATAAAGAGCTTTTTCTGAAAATGTATCGACATAAGCTTTAATGTCTGGAGTTGAGTACAGAATCGAATCCGCACGTCTAAAAATAATATTCTTAACTATACGATTCTTTAAGGACAACGGCGGCCTAATATCTGATCCATGCAAATGAACAACTAGCTTTTTGGTCGACAATAGAAAAAACAGAGCATTGCCCATAAAATGCACATGCCAAATATCAACATCTTTATACTTAAACTGCAGCTTTAGTGCCCTCCAAGCTCTCTTGATATAGCTTGTGGGAAGAGAAACTTTATCTCGCATGTCATAAAGAGACTCAAAACGGACATCTGTATTTCGCTTTTTTAAAGCTGAAACCAAACCATCTGCCACGAATGATACTTCATTAACGTGTATGATCTTCATTTTAAGTAGCTGAGACATCGTCATGTATAGTTATTAACTTACCACGTCTTGAATCTGCGTAGAAAGTCTCAAAGAACTTCACAACATTGCTTTGACGACTTTGAAGCTTTGAGTGTTCTATATACAAGTCCCCATCTACTAATCCAAACTTATTAAAGTGATGGGTATTATACCGCTGAAATCTAGCTGGCATGCCCGATACTACAATAAATGGAAATATGTCCTTTGTTACGATTGAGCCCATTCCGATCATAGAATATGCACCAATAGTAGAAAATTGATGAACCGCGACTCCAATACCCAAGGTCGCCCCTTCGTGAATTCGCACATGCCCAGCCAATACTGTATTTGGCGCTATCGTAACTGTATCTGAAATAATATTATCATGAGCGATATGACAGTGATCCATTAAGTAGCAATTACTACCTATTCTAGTTTCAGCATCACCAGTCCCCCGCTGAATCACAGTGAGTTCACGTATGACGTTATTATCACCTATAATGATCTTACCTACACCATCAGGTTTAACTCTATGCTCGGGCCCTTCGCCGATAATAACATTTGCACAAATATTATTGTTTTTCCCAATAATAAGATCACCTTTTAGATAGCAAAATGGACCAACCCTTGTACCTTCTCCTATTTCAACATTTCCCTCAATGACGACTGTAGAATGAACGTTAGCAGTTGGATGTATTTTAAACATGAGGACCTCTTGTAAAATAATAAATAGTATCAATAATCAACACAATAAATATTGGAACTAGTGACAAATAGAAAACAATATAAGTCAAATCAGTCGAAATGTTTTTTATAAAAAACAATCCACCGAGACTTAGTAGTGTTAATAAATATTTTAACAATACTTTTTTATAGCGAAGAACCACAAAATCAATCTGGGTAGAGAATATAACAACTGAACTACTCACAATTAGCAGACCACCCAACCATAGATTTTCAGAAACAAGACTGTAAGATGCACCAAAATAACTAAGAAATATTTGTCTTGGAAAGATCCACAGACTTATGAAGCTTAGAATTGTTACGAACAATAATATTCCAGCTATCCTTAAGGTAGTTTTCCTATAAACTGATTTGCTCTCAGTTACCGATCGTGCAAGCAGACCATAGTTGGCAGCAAAAACTAAAGAAGCAAGCGTCGTCATTGGCTCCATAAGTTTAATCAGTAGCTGAAAATTAGCTAGTTTTTCAAGTGGCAATATCTCAGCCACAATTATAGGAGATATTTTAGATTGCACCACTGCTAAAAGTATAACGAGGTTAAGTAGGAAACTTTCTCTAAATGTCTCTTTAAATTTAGCAAAGCTAAAATCCCATACTGTTGTTATATTAAGATCTCCTGAAAGCTTCTTTTGCTGGTAATACAGAACCAACCCCTGCAATGGCGAAAATGCAGAGAGACTCATTGCGCCGGCACCAAGCCACGCAGCAAGCACCCTTCCGATGTTAAACGCCAAATGCGAAATCCCTTGTAACTTCTGGGAGTAGTGACCAGACACTTGACTATCCGTCACAAGCTGAACCCAGTCTTGAAACTTTAGAGCTATCCTAAAAGATGCAACCGTCAGAAGAAGCCAAACCTGGCTCTTGGTTATAATATATAAGACTATGGACGAAAGAAACACTCCAAACCAAAGTATTAAACTTTGTACTGTCCAGATACTCGCAACTTGATTGATCGACATTTTATTTTTGGAAAGAATATTCCTGATATGATTAGGATGAAAGAAGCTAATGGCTTCGTAAATCCCCAGGTAACTTAACATTAGATTATATGCAGAAAAATCATCAATCGATAAGTACCGAGCAATTACTACTGTAGCTAAAAAGGAAGAAACATATCTAGCCACAAGATTAAACTTGCTCCAGAGCACATTCCTAAAAAAACTTTCGCTACTGGTTACTTGCATTGATTACGCCTATCCCATTCTTCCCACACCATAATACCGAATTCCTAGAGCTTTCATTTCACTAGGGTTAAAGATATTACGGCCATCAACAATCACTGGCTGCTTTAGTTGGCTCTTAAGCCATTCAAAATCTACAGATCTAAACTGTTTCCACTCTGTACAAATCACCAAGGCATCTGCGCCTTCAACGGCTTGTTCGCGGCTAGTAACTAAACTGAGATCTTTTCTATTGCCATAGATTTTTTGAGTTTCAGGCATTGCCTCGGGATCAAAAGCAGCCACAGTGGCCCCGTGCTGCCATAAGGCTTCCATCAAGACTCTGCTTGGGGCTTCGCGCATATCATCGGTATTAGGCTTAAATGCCAATCCCCAAACTGCAATTCTTTTGCCTTTTAAGTCTCCTGCAAAAGCACTTGATAGCTTTTTAAATAACACACTCTTCTGATAATCATTGGCTGCTTCAACAGCTTTAAGAACACCCAAATTTCGTTGGTTGTCCTGGGCCATCTTTACTAACGCTTTTACATCTTTTGGAAAACAGGATCCCCCGTAACCACAACCTGGATATATGAAGTGATAACCGATCCTTGGGTCCGAACCGATACCCAAACGAACTTGCTCGATATCCACACCAAGGGATTCAGCCAAATTTGCCATCTCATTCATAAAACTGATTTTTGTGGCTAACATAGCATTGGCTGCATACTTGGTGAGCTCTGCCGCTCGCACATCCATAAACATAATTTTATCGTGATTGCGATTGTAAGGAGCATATAGCTCTCGCATCTTTGTACGAACTTTTTCTGAGTCCGTGCCCACGACGATACGGGCTGCCTTGGTAAAATCCTCAATCGCAGCCCCTTCTTTTAAGAATTCAGGGTTGGAACAAACATCAAAAGAGATATCAAGCCCACGTGCTGAGAGCTGTTTTTGAATCTGAGCATGCACTTTTTCAGCAGTCCCCACCGGTACCGTGGATTTATCGACCACAACTTTATATTGTGTCATGTACTGACCAATAATGTCAGCTACCGCAAGAACATGTTTTAAATCTGCAGATCCATCTTCATTTGGAGGAGTCCCTACTGCAATAAATATAACTTCTGAGGATTCAACTCCAAGCTTTGCATCCGTGGTAAAACTCAAACGCTTTTCTGCAAAATTTCTTTTAACCATGCCCTCAAGGCCTGGCTCAAAAATAGGGATAATGCCTTTTTCAAGATTCTTTACTTTTGCCTCATCGATATCGACACAAATAACATTGTGACCAACATCTGCTAAACAAGCACCTGTGACTAAGCCTACATATCCTGAACCAAAAATTGTAATCTTCACTAAATTACCCATCCTCTTAAAAGAAGCACTATAAGATACAGAATCTAATTACTCTCGCTCGCTATTTATACCATTTTTTGCACAAAAACCTTTGCATAACGCGCCGACTCAGTTGCTTTTAAGATGATGCCTTTTTAGAGGCATTTTCCGTATACTTTGGCTATGCCATTAACACCCGAAGCTTTGCAAACAGCACTCACTGCTTTTTTGAACAAACATCCAGAAATTTGTCTGCTGGGTTATTATGGCTCTTATGCTAAAGGCACCCCTCGGCCCGATAGTGACGTGGACATTTGCCTCGCCGAAGAGCGCGCACTTACTTCTGAAAAAAAGATTCAGTATATCAATGAACTCACTTTTTTACTAAAAAAAGAAATCGACCTCATAGATCTCCAAGCAGTCAATGGTGTTATCCTAAAAGAAGCTCTACACTCTGCGCACTGGATTCACAGGCCACCTGTTGCCTATGCCCAAATACTTAAGAAAATGCTCTTTGACCAAGCAGATTTTCAACCCTACTACCAGCGCATTCTCAAGGCTAAACGCGAAAGGTTTTTAAAATCATGACAACAGAGGTCATCTATCAAAAAATCGAATCCCTGAGAAACTGCATCGAGCGAATAGAGAGCAAAAAGCCTTTTACGGCCGATGATTTACGTAAAAACTTTGACCTTCAGGATATTATTTCTATCAACCTCGAAAGAGCGGTTCAGGTGAGTGTGGACCTAGCCTCGCACCTCCTAGCAGAAAGTGGAGGCAAGCCACCTAGTACTATGGCTGAGACTTTTATACTTTTAGCAAACGAAAACAAAATATCTCTGAACGTAGCCGAGTCTCTCGTAAAAGCCGTTGGACTACGCAACCTTTTGGTCCACGAGTATTCAAAAATTGATTGGGATATTGTGGCTAAAGTTGCAAATGAGCATTTAGATACTTTTAGAAAATTCGCAAAAGAAGTTCTAAATTAACGTCCCCGGCCAAACAAAACGACACGAACAGTTTTTAAAAAAATGTAGGCATCCATCAATAAATTAAAATGTTTGGCGTAATAAAGTTCGTACTGCAATTTTTCTCGAGCATCTTCTACACTCGCACCATACGGATATAGCACTTGCGCCCACCCGGTAAGACCTGGCTGCATGGTGTGTCTGAGATTATAAAAATTAATCTCTTTAGCCAATTGAATATTAAACTCTGGGCGCTCTGGCCTTGGTCCCACAAAACTCATATCCCCTTTAAGCACATTCCACAATTGCGGCAACTCATCTAATCGTGTTTTACGAATGAACTTACCAACTTTGGTAACACGAGCATCGTTTTTTTGTGCCCACTGCGCCCCTGCCTTTTCGGCATCACTGCGCATGGAGCGGAACTTGTAAATAAAAAACTCTTTGCCGTTTTTGCCTGTACGAATCTGTTTGTAGATCACCCCACCAGGGCTCTCTAACTGAATCGCCAGCGCTGTCAGCACCATAAATGGCAGAGACAACACAAATATAAACAGGGCCAAAATAATATCACTGATGCGCTTTATTCTCAGCGACAGTGGCTGAGTCATACGTCTAAAACCTTCGCTCGAAATAAACCACTCTGGCTCTAAAAAATAAATAGGCACTTTGGACCAATTCTTTTCGTAAAATTGCGACAAATCCATGACACGAGTGCCTGCAAACTTTGCTGCCATTAATAAATCAAACAAAGGTGCTGGCACCTGTGAGGATTTAACCCCCACAACCACTGCTGACCACTTTTGCCCCAACAGATGTTGAAGATTTTCGAGAGATTGTTTTTGCGCATCAAAATATTCGACTTGCCCTAAAAAGCCCAAGCGCCCCAAATCGGCTTCAAAAAATGTTTTGCTACTACCATCGATCAGGATTAACCACTTGAGCTTTTCGATGACTTTATTTAACAACTGCGAGATCGCCCAGCGGTAGATAAAGGACAGCACAAAAAATAAAAACAAACTTCCTAATAAAATCCCGCGACCAAAAACTCCGGCCCGATCAAATGAGAGCAAGTAATTGACTAGCAAAATTCCGCCCAAAGAAATCAACAGCGCACCTGCTTTGCGCAGCGCTAAATCTCTGCGGTTGAGACCGTGGTCGAGATCATAACACCCAAACACATAAAGCCCCGTGAGCACTCCGGCAGCAACAATCAAAAATGGCAATTCAAAATAAAAAGACCCGGGCACCGAGCTCAAACGCAATTGAGTCACGACCTGCATGACTGCCGCAAATAGCACAAGATCTGCGAGCATCAAAAAAAGTTTATTCTTAAATCCTAAAATCGGGCTCATTTCAGATATTTACCCCAACACTCTAAAGCGCAAGAATAACCCTTTTTTACCCCCTAACTCACTCATTTTTTTGCGATTGCGCGGAGTTGCACCAAACTTTGGAGTTTTTTTGATAATAATCTTTTTATCCTCCACCCGCTCATTACTAATATATTGAATTTAAAGCTAATTTAGTAAATATTACTTTACTATTTATGCCTTTAAATCTATATTTTCGTTATGGATTTAGCTTCCTCACCCCCAAGGAAAACTAAAAAGGCTTTAGATCTTTTAGATGATCTTTGTGGAGATTAAATGAAAAAAGCTGCACTTCAATCTGCAGAACTCATTTACACTTTTCAGAACTTACCTCTCAGCATTTCAGAAAGAACTCTGGCCATCGCATTAGATAAGTGCAGAAACGATCCACGCCTCATGGAAGTATGCACTGAATTTGTTAGAGACTTTTGG
Source organism: Bdellovibrionia bacterium (assembly GCA_046570065.1). GTDB lineage: Bacteria > Bdellovibrionota > Bdellovibrionia > Bdellovibrionales > Bdellovibrionaceae > JBKHVM01. The sequence goes on along the minus strand of JBKHVM010000070.1, from coordinate 3,053 downwards.
TGGAACCTACAGCCAAAAATTTTAAATTCTTTTATTAAAAGAGCAAAACACCCTTTCATGATTCGCGCTGTTACCACTGTGATTCTTGATCATTGCCAATTACCAATAGAAAGCAAAAAGCAATTTTTGGATTGGGTCACAATAAGTTGCAGAGCGATATCACTGCCACCACCACAATTGCTATACGTTGGCATCATACCAGTAGCTTCAAAATCCATGCAGAATGAAATCGAAAGCGCTTTGCCTTCATTTAGAAAATGCAATCTGATCTCTAAAGATCTTCCATTTAACAAAGGTCAAACTGGTTCTATTAAATCCGCTAACACCCTCATCGGTTACAAGCTCTCTAATATCGAATTGCTTAAAAATAGTTTAGCCATGACCATAAAAAATTATAAAGCCGAAGGTTTAACTAATGATCAGCTTATAAAACGCACTGGTATCAATCGCGTGTTTTTATCTAAAATCCTCAATAACGAATTAGAGGGAATTTCCATAGAGTATTTAGCTCAGCACACTGAACTCAACAATCCCACAGCTAATGACTAGCCCCCTTTTAAGAGTCTATAACTTTCGAAAACCCCAATTGAGTTTAATTCAGCTATTCTTTTGCCGAATAACAACTTCGCCTATAGCAGCCCTATTCTAGCCTTGAGGATATTCTTTTGATGGTGCTAGGCTCAATCATCAAAAAGGAGAAACTTTATGACTAAATTGCTCTCATTTATGGCAGCTCTTGTGGCAACTGGCCTACTGCACACTGCCCACGCAGCCATCAAAACCGAAACTGTTAAGTACAAAGAAGGCAAAACCGAACTCACAGGTTATGTCGCCTACGATGATTCGATTAAAGGTCCACGCCCCGTTGTTCTGATTATCCATCAATGGATGGGCCTCAGCGCTAACGAAAAAATGCGTGCCGAAATGTTAGCCAAAGAAGGATACTTGGCTTTTGCTGTCGACATCTACGGTGCTGCGGACACCCCTAAAGACATTTCTCAAGCTGGCAACTCAGCTGGTAAGTACAAAAAAGATGTTGCTCTTTTTAGAAAGCGTATCAAAGCAGGTATGGATGCTATCGCTAAAAATCCAAACGCTAATATTAAATCAGCAGTGGTTGCTGGTTACTGCTTTGGCGGTACAGGCGCTCTCGAAGCAGCTCGTGCCAACCTTCCAGTGGTAGGCGCTGTGAGCTTTCATGGAGGCTTGAGCACACCTAAACCACAGGATACTAAGAGCATTAAATCCAAAGTTTTAGTTTTGCATGGAGCAATCGACCCCTATGTGCCAGCAGCTGAAGTAGATGGCTTCATGAAAGAAATGAACGACGCCAAAGCGGACTATCAGTTTATTTCTTACTCTGGTGCTGTTCACGCCTTCACTCAGAAGGAAGCCGGCAACGATCCCTCGCAGGGAGCTGCTTACCAAGAAGCTGCTGACAAAAGATCATGGATTGCTTTTATGAACTTTTTAAATGAAGTCGCTCCAGTTACAAAGTAACTGCTTGCAGCTTTTGAGTTAAAATTTGTTGCTCACAACAAGCACAATTTTAATTTGTCTTACACAAAAGAGAGTACTTGGCCGGAGCCTGCGCTAACTTGAGATAAAAAACTCCTGTGCCGCCATGAACTTCGGCTACCTCTTCTCCCTTAGCATTTAGTAAGCCCTCCACTTTGACTGGTCGGGCTTGCTGATGGGGTTCAACAAGTTCGACCGTTTCCCCAAGCTTGAGCTTATTGCGCACTTCAAATGCCACATAGCCTTCGCGAGCATCAGCCTCGCTTTGTTTCTCTAAACCAATAAATTTATGTGTCGATTTGTAGGCACAAGCAGTATCGTAGTTCTGCATTTGCGCAGGATCTTCTGCGATCATAAACCCGCGGTGATAACCACGATTAGATACTTTTTCTAAATCTTCCCAGACTTTGGGATCAAAAGATTTACCAGCGTAAATTTGATCAAGAGCTTGCCGATATGCCTTAGTCACCATCGAAACGTAGTACTCAGATTTAGAACGGCCCTCTATTTTTAGGGAACACACACCTGCATCGATTATCTCCTGAAGATGTTCAATGAGCGCTAGATCTTTAGCGTTCATAATTGTCGTGCCCTCTTCACTCTCGTGAATGGGATAGAGCTTCCCAGGATTTCTGAAATCTTCTAAAAAGTATTCTGTGTCATTAGCAGGAGCAGCGAATACTTTGTAATTTTCGCGGCAAGAATTATCACATACTCCTTGATTGGCATCACGGTAACTAAAATACGAAGACAACAAACATCGCCCTGAATAGGCAATGCAAATCGCTCCATGAACAAAAGCTTCGAGTTCAACATCGGGAACGCGCTGTTTGATTTCTTTAATCTCGTTTAGAGATAACTCGCGAGATAAAATCACACGTTCAATATTCAGGGCTTCATGCCAAAACTTAACTGACTGCCAGTTCATACAATTTGCTTGCACACTCAAATGTATCGGCACTTCTGGAAATTTTTCACGCACCATATTCATCATCCCTGGATCCGACATGATCAGTGCATCAGGTTTAAGTTTGATAATCTCTTCCATTTGATTTTGCAGAGGATTGAGCTTACGGTTTCGCGCAAAAATATTTAAAGTAAAATAAAGTTTTTTATTAAGCTGAGTGGCTAACTCGCGAGCCTTAGAAAGTTCTTCGAGGGTCATGTCATTTTCGCGAGCGCGTAAACTAAACAACGGCAAACCCACATAGGCCGCATCTGCCCCAAAAGCATATGCCTGTTCTAATTTGCGATAAGATCCCGCCGGTGCCAATAACTCCACTGGTTGTGCCATTTTCTATACTCCAATTTATAAAGGAATTATTTACCTCAATAGAAACAGATAAAATATGATAGCCGTCATCAATTAAAGCGGCTATGAGTTACTTATTGACCATCCTAGTAAATTGACTAGTACTTTTTAATTAATCTCAAAATAAAACAAAAGCGTCAAAAACCACTGGAGTGACCCCCGAATTTTCGGACACTGTTAAAAATTGATAGATTCCTTGTACTGCATTGGACTCCTCATGCCA
>JBKHVM010000069.1:0-11946 GCA_046570065.1 Bdellovibrionia bacterium | reverse complement strand
GTCAGAGGATCAGATCCGTTGGCATGAATTGCGCGAAAAATATCGCAACGAAAAACCGCAATCTTACAGTATTTCTGGAGTTTTTGAAGCCAAAAAGCCCATTGAACACAAGCTGTTTGGCTGGGGATTTATTCTCTCTAATGAATACGACCGTTTAGAGATTCTTTTTGAAGATGGGCGTCGTATTCTTATTAGCAATCGCCAGCTTTAAAAAAACATTTGCAAGGCCCAAGCAAGTGGCCTACTAATTAAGTCCATGGCAAAAGACGATTTGGTACAAATTGATGGAAAAGTAGTCGATGCCCTTGCTGGGGGTATCTACAAGGTAGAACTCGATAACAAAGCCGTTATCAATGCTAAATTATGCGGAAAAATGCGTCGTTTTAATATCCGTGTAGTTGTTGGTGACAAGGTTAGCGTAGGGGTTTCCCCTTACGATCCATCACACGGACTCATCATGTTCCGCCACAAGTAATAGCCAATGCGCAAAAATTTTAACCACACAAAAAAGAACCACTGAGGTATCTATGGATCAGGCTCTTCAGAGTTACATGTCTCGTATTGTCCCTACTGTATCGGCAAAATCTGCGCAGGCAGTTATTGAACTTGCAGCAGAGGGCGCAACAGTTCCGTTTATTGCTCGTTACCGCAAAGAAAAAACTGGTAATCTCGACGAAGTGCAAATCCGTTCTGTCATTGATGCGGCAGAAACGTTTAGCGAAATCATCAAGCGTAAGGCCTTTTTAGTTAAAGAAATTGGTGAGCAGGGGAATCTGACCTCAGAAATTAGCAAGCGTATTGATTTAGCTTGGGATCTTGGCGAGCTTGAAGAGATTTACAAGCCGTTTAAGAAAAAGAAAAAAACCAAAGCTACCATTGCTCGCGAGGCGGGACTTGAGCCTTTGGCACAGTGGTTATGGGACATGGCTCATGGTGTGCTTAAAGATGACAAGACAATGGAAGTCAAAGCAAAAGACTTCCTCAAGCCAAGTGCAAAGATCAATACCTACGAAGAAGCTCTTAAAGGCGCGCAAGATATTTTGGTTGAGAAAATTGCCAATGATGCTGACTTACGTGCAGCGGTCTTGAAAAACTATATCGAGCAAGGTCGTATTGTTGCCAAAGCAGCAAAAGGCTACAAAGCAAATTCTAAGTACGAGATGTACCAGGCATTTGAGGAGCCAGTTAAGTCACTGATGGATACGAAGTCCACTCATCGTTACATGGCAATGCGCAGAGGTTGGCAGGAAGAAGAACTCTCTGTGGATGTTAAGGGTGATGATGAGGATTTGTTAAAGCGTTATGTGCATTTTGCAACGACAAACCCAGACAATCCTATTGGTGACTTCATGGCTCAGTCTGCAAAGTTAGCACTAAATGTCTATGTGTTACCATCTGTGGTGAACGAAGTTCATCGAATGTTAAAAGAGAAGTCAGATGAAGATGCCATCAAAGTATTTGCTGAGAACGTGAGAAGATTGTTGTTGGCTTCTCCATATGGTCCTAAGTGTGTTATTGGCGTGGATCCTGGTTTGCGTACGGGCTGTAAAGTTGCGCTTATCGATAAAGGCGGAAACTTTATTTCTCACACTGTCATGCAAACACTGGGAGATAATGCTGAAGAAAAAGCAAAAGCTCTTTTTAAAGAAGTATTTAAACAAATTCAAATTGAAGCTGTTGCTGTTGGTAACGGTACTGCAGGTCGTGAGACTGAGCAGTTCTTGAGAAAGATCATCAAGGAACTTGGTCATAACACACCAGTAATCATGGTCAATGAATCTGGAGCTTCGGTTTATTCGGCTTCGGATGTTGCGAGAGAAGAATTTCCAGATTTGGATGTGACTGTGCGCGGAGCAATTTCTATTGCTCGTCGTTTGCAGGATCCTCTTGCTGAGCTCGTAAAAATTGATCCTAAGTCTATTGGAGTTGGGCAGTACCAACACGACGTCAATCAGACCCATCTCAAAAAATCTTTGGGTGCAGTTGTAGAGTCCTGCGTGAACAACGTCGGTGTGGATGTCAATACAGCTTCTGAGGCTCTTTTGTCGTATGTTTCTGGCATTGGTCCCACATTGGCTAAAAACATTGTTGAGGCTCGTAAGAAGAGTCTATTTACAGACCGTTCTGAGCTTTTAAAGGTGCCAAAGTTTACTTCTAAAGTGTACGAACAAGCAGCTGGTTTCTTGCGTGTCTTCAATGGCAAAACTGTATTAGACACTACTGGCATTCACCCAGAAAGATACCCTGCAGTCAGAGATATGGCTGAGGACTTGGGTGTGGCGATTTCTGATCTTATTGGTGAAGGCGCAAAAAAGCTTTTAGCTAAAAAAGAGAAGTGGTCAAAGTTAGTGGGTGAATTTACCTTTGATGACATTGTGAAAGAGCTAGAAAAACCAGGACGTGACCCTCGTGATCCGTTTAAAGTATTTCAGTTCCGCGAAGATATTTTTGAAGTTAAAGACCTCAAAGAAAACATGATTTGCCCAGGTATTGTTACGAATGTAACCAATTTTGGTGCCTTTGTTGATATCGGTGTTCATCAAGATGGTTTAGTGCATATCTCTGAGATCGCTCATCGTTTTGTTGATGATCCGAGAAAAGTAGTGAACCCAGGAGATCATGTCACTGTTAAGGTTTTAAAAGTAGATTTGAACCGCAATCAGATTTCACTTTCTATGAAAATGGATTCAGCTCCTGAAGCTAAAGCCTTTACAGAGAGAAGTGAAAGGCCTGCAGTGAGCAAGCCTGGGGAGCGTAGACCACAGCTTGGTGCTAAGCCTGGTGCAAGGGGTGACTCAGCAGCAAGACCTCGTCGCGATGAGGGGCGCCCGCCACAAAGAGATGGCATGCGTGATGGAAATCGCGGCCAAGGTGGAAAACCAGCAGGATCGCCATTTAACAATCCATTTGCTGCGTTGATAAATATCAATGACAAAAAATAGGATTGATAAAGGTATTTGGTATTTATAATTGAAATTTTGAGTCCAAATAAGTGGCTCCTACAAAACTCCACTCACCATTTGAGTGGAGTTTTTTTATTAAAGTCTTGCAACTTTTTTGGCATAAGTCCTCTTTGTGGTCCTGCATTGATGAGTGTAAAGGGCCATAAATAGTGGGTAATTGTATTAAATAACAATACTTTTGGTTTTTTAATTTTTATTACCCCAGTTTTTGATAAGCTTTCCCCACAACCAAAAGGGGATTGTTATGATCATCTCAGAATCAATTATGCAAAAAACACTAGATGCGGCTCTTTCTACAGGGGCAGACTTTGCAGATGTTTTTGTCGAAGAAACTTACTCATCTAATTTGAGCTTATTAAGTCAAAAGCCAGATCAGGCAATTGTAGGAACTCTTTATGGTGCTGGTATCCGATTATTTTTTGGACATGAAGTTGTTTATGTGACGACCAATGATCTGAGTGAAAAGGGCATGGTCAAAGCAGCACTGCAGGCAGCTAAAGCTCGTGGTCAGGGCGAAGCCAGAAAGTCTCAGTCATTGCAGTTAATGCCTTTTGATTCTGTTCACGTTTTTGGCGAAAAACCGTGGGAGAAAGATCGTGATAAAAAATTTAGCTGGCTCAATTCATTAGATCAGAGTGCTCGTCAGCACTCCTCTTTGGTGACACAAGTTGGGGCAAGCTTAAATGAAAAATTTCAGAAAGTGCAAATTGCCAATTCCTTAGGGATGCACGTCTATGACGAAAGAGCTTACTCACGGGTGAGCTGTGAAACTTTTGTCGAACAAGAGGGGCAAAAAGAAAGTTCCTATGAGCTGGAAGGACACATGGGCACTTCTGAAATTTTTGACCAGATCAATCTCAAAAAACTTGCTCAAGAAAATGTGGATCGTGCCCTTTTATTAACGAAGGCAAAGTATGCACCGGCAGGAGAAATGCCAGTGATTATTAGCAATGGCTTTGGTGGAGTGATTTTTCACGAAGCTTGTGGTCACGGGCTTGAGACGACTTCGGTGGCAAAAGGCGCATCTGTTTTTACTGGAAAGTTGGGGGAGAAGATTGCCCATGAGTCGGTGACGGCAATTGATGATGGCACTATTGCAAATGGATGGGGCTCCCTCAGTGTTGATGACGAAGGTTTTGCCACTAAAAAAACCACTCTCATTGAGAATGGCGTTTTGAAGTCCTATATTGTTGACCAGATGGGGGCTAAACAAACTGGATACTCAGCAACTGGTTCGGGCCGAAAACAGTCTTACAAGTTTGCTCCAGCTTCTCGCATGCGCAACACTTACATCGCTGCTGGTAAAGATAAATTTGAAGATATGATTAAAGATGTGGATTATGGTCTTTTTGCCAAAAAGATGGGTGGCGGAAGTGTTAACCCTGGTACTGGTGATTTTAACTTTGCCGTGCAAGAAGCTTACATCATACGAAATGGCAGAATCGAAGAGGCTGTAAAAGGCGCTAGTCTTATCGGTCGTGGGATTGAGGCTTTAGGGCGGATTACTAAAGTGGGTGATGATTTAAAGTTATCAACTGGCATGTGCGGTTCAGTGAGTGGCTCTATCCCAGCAGCTGTTGGGCAGCCAAGTATTTTAGTTTCTAAAATGTTAGTAGGGGGGCGTGCCTAATGGACACTATTAAAACAAGTTTTGAAAAAATAAAAGCATTAGCACGTCAAGAGGGGGCAGCTGTTGAACTTCTTATTAGTGGTTCTGAAAATTTAAAGTTAGGTTATCAAAAAAAGAAGCTGGAGAAATTTGAATCTACACAGTCGCAAATGGCCGGATTTAGAGTTATTTTGAAAGGCTCTCAAGGATATGCTTACACCGAAAATCTCAGCGATGATTCTTTGCTTTTAACTTTTAGAGAGGCACTTCAGAACGCTAAGGTTTTACAGAACTCTGCAAAACAAAAAGACATTCCCCTTGCTAAGCCCAATCAATTTCAAACTTTGGATTTTTTGAAAGCAAAAAACAATGTTGATATTGAGCAAAAATTAAAATTGGCAGCTGAACTCGAAGAAAAAGTTTTAGCGCAAGATCCACGTATTCATTCCGTTCCTTACGGTGGTTATGTCGATGGAGAATCTTTTGTGAGAGTTCTCAATAGCGAAGGCCTTGATGCTCAGTACTCACAAAACTACTTTTCAGCCTACGCCTACGCTCTGGCCAAGGAGGGTGAAGTCAGTAAGATGGATGGCGACGCCACCTTTGCGCGAGAGTTTGCACAAATCGATAGCTCAGAGATTGCTAAAGAGGGGGCCAGTAAAGCTTTGTCTCGCTTAGGGGCAAAAAAAATTAAAACTGGCATGTATCCTACGATTTGGGATAGGGAAGTGGTTTCAACTTTGGTGCACATGCTGGAGCCGCATTTGTCTGCACGCCAAGTTTTAGACGGAAAATCTCTCTTAAAAGACAAAGTTGGCAGTAAAATTGGCAGTGATGTAATCGAAATTATTGATGACCCATTGTTACCTGAGGGAAGAGCCTCACGTCCTTTTGATAGCGAGGGAACGGCATCACAAAAAACAGTGTTGTTTTCTCATGGAGTCTTAAAGACATATTTGACCAATGCCGAGACAGCGCAAGAACTTGGTGTTCCTAACACGGGCCACGCTTCACGTTCGCCGGCATCCAAGCTGGATATTGCTTCGAGCAATCTTATAATTAAAGCAGGAGCAACAACTCGTGATGAGATGCTCAAGCGCTATCCTGAGGTGGTTGTGATTACCGAAATAGCGGGTGGGCTGCATGCTGGCTACAAAGAAACTACAGGGGACTTTTCTTTGCCTTGCGAGGGATTTCTTTATCGCCAAGGCAAACTAGTTCACGCTGTGGATCAGTTTGTGGTCTCTGGAAATATTTTTGATTTACTTAAAAATGTTGAGGCAGTCGGTGCTGAATATAACAAAACAGGAGACACTGTACGTGCTCCTGATTTGTTGATCACTCAATTGTCTTATGCCGGTGAATAGATTTATTTAACGGGAGATTTGCCGTTTCCTTTGCCGGGATTCAAATCTCCTTTTCCTGGTTTTTGGCGGGCACAATCGTAATTAAGTTCGATGGTGCTGCCTTCAGGAATTGCTTGGTCAAAAGTTACTGTGACATCTTGTACTTTATAATTAGTCACAGGTTTGCCATCTACAGCAATACGGATGATATTGCGGTGAGGTTTACACTCTAGCTCTACTGTTTTAAGAGTATTCAAAATTTTATCACGGAATAGCTTTAAGTGTTTTGTGTAATCTGAGTCACAAATACTGCCAACGCCACCATCAGTGAGTCCTGACATTTCGATATAGCGGTCTCCAGAGTAAGCAGGGGCTTCTATGTTTTGCTGATCTTCACAAGTAAAATCGCCAGACTTAATTACGATGGAGTTGAACGTAAAGTTTACATCTCCGATGCGGTTTCTGATTGTGGCTAAACTTCCTAATGGTAATTCAGCATCAGTTAGTGGTTTGTAAACTTCTGGTGCATCTGTTGAACGTAAGCGAGAAGGAATGCCGCCGATCGAGGCTTCATCTTCATCGGAAATCAAGATCACAGCCTTGCTTGCACCAGCACGATAACAATCTGGATTGCGCTGAATATGCTCGACAGTTGAACGAATTCCTCTTTCGTCCCAAGAAGTATCAAGTCCAATGGGGATAGCATTGATTGTAGTTTTGAAAATATTGTCGAGATTGGCTTGTCTGCGTGCGATCACTTTTCGATTGGTTGTGCCTGAGATCTTCCAAGGGATAGCTCTGCCAAACTCAACCCCTGTTGTTGTGGCATAACCTTGAGAAGTTGTTAAGCACATCTGCCATTCCATGCCACTGTCTTCTAACATTTTTGTAAAGTTGGCGAGTCTTGCGGCAAGTTTGAGTAAGTCTTCTTTCATGGAGGCAGAGTCATCTAAAACTAAAAGTATATCAAGGTAAGGATTGTTCTGAGCGGGCTCTACTGAAATGACTTTTGAAATAGGAACTATTTCTTCGTTGGACTCCGGAATCTCTGGTACCTCTGGGGTCTCAGAAGGGACTTCAAATTTGCCCTCTTGATTGATCGGAGTAAATTTAAGTTGATTACACGCGCTTAAAACGAACATGAACTGGAGTGCGGCAACACTTGCTATTATTTTTTTGGATTTTTCCAAGTTCATCATACACCACCTGTGCTTTCTTCATGTGCACAATACATGTGCACACTAGGTGTATCGGGTAGAAAAATTAAATATTTAGCAAAATCTGTGTTGGCAAAAAATTGTCAAAATTGTTTACAGGATCATTGCACAGGTTTTTTTCAGGGAGCCTCATTTCTGAGGAGAGTTTTGGCTATTTCGACAAATCCTAAGCCACCTCTCTCCGTGGCAATGTAAGTTGGCCTAGACTTTAGGATGGCTAAGAAATGATTGATATTTGCTACGGCAAAGGAGTGTGGAAAGTACTCAAACATGGGCTCATCATTGGGGGAGTCACCACTAAAGGCGCAGAGATTTTTAGCGTCATCTGCTGTGATGCCAAATTCTGTTTGCAGAAATTTTAAGGCCGTTGAAAGTTTGTTGTACTCTCCAAACCAGCCATTGACATGAATAGAGCTAACTTTAGCTTGGGCGCCATATTTTTTAAACACTGAGACAATTTGCTGAATGTCTTTTTCGGGAAGTGCTGGGACATCTTCGCAAAAGTCGACGGCGAGATCCATCAATCGGCAAAACTGATCACTTGCTATGCCCGCACCAGGGATAGTTGAGAGCACTTCGTTGCGAATCAGTTCGAGTTTTTCGCGATTTATTTTTTGTGTTATTGCATCAAAAACAAAATAGCGTTTCATTTGTTTTTCGTGGTAGCGAAAGTAAAAGCCACCATTCTCTCCAATAACACCGGCTACTGGCCATTGGCGGGCGATCATTTCGCACCATCCTGCAGGTCTACCAGTTACTGGAATTACGTGAATACCGTGGCGATGTAAGTCCCACAGTGCAGAGTAAGCTTCGGGGCCTAGCTGTCCATCATCAGTGAGGGTGTCATCAATATCAGTCAGTAAAAAACGAATTGAACTCTTAAACTCGTGAAGTGATTTCATGTTTTGATCCTACTTTGGACTGGCGTTTGATACAAGTCGTCATAAATTAGACTTGCACAATGTTAATATCAACCGCATTTTTTTGTCTATATATTTAGTCGGGCCGCTTGCAACCAGTTATAGCAAAAGTAGGTGTGGAATATGGCAAAAAAAGCAGACAGCACAAGTAGCGGAGTTAAGTTAGTCATCGTGGAGTCCCCCACAAAAGCCAAAACCATTCGTAAATTTTTAGGCAAAGACTATATCGTTGAATCATGCATGGGACATATTCGTGACCTCCCACAATCCGCAAAAGATATTCCCGAAAAAGTAAAAAAAGAAAAGTGGGCCCAGCTGGGTGTTAATGTTGATAAAAACTTTGAGCCTTTGTATTGCATTCCTAAGGACAAAGACAAGGTTGTTAGAAATCTTAAAAGTAAGTTAGCAGAAGCGGATGAGTTGTTCTTAGCGACGGATGAAGACCGCGAGGGAGAAAGTATTTCTTGGCACTTGTTAGAAGTGCTCAAGCCCAAAGTGCCAACCAAACGCATGGTTTTTCATGAGATCACTAAGGATGCCATTCAGAAGGCTTTAAAAGACACTCGCCAGATTGATCTTAACTTGGTGCGAGCGCAAGAGGCGCGCCGTGTGCTTGACCGTTTAGTGGGTTACACTATTTCTCCGTTATTATGGAAAAAAGTAGCCTATGGTCTATCTGCAGGTCGGGTGCAATCTGTGGCTGTGCGTTTGATTGTTGAGAGAGAGCTTCAGCGCATTCGTTTTAAAAAGTCGGCTTATTGGGGCTTAACAGCTTTGTTAGATAAAAATGGCACGAGCTTTGAGAGCCGGTTGTTAGAAGTAAAAAATCAAAGAGTAGCTACTGGTAAAGATTTTGATGGTACTACGGGCGAACTTACACAAGGAAAATCAGTTCTTCTGCTGGATGAAAAAGCCGCTAAGGAATTAGAGAAAAAACTAATTTCAGAAAGTTGGACTGTTACTGAGGTTGAAGAGAGGCCAACAACTCGTCGTCCAGCAGCGCCATTCATCACTTCAACATTGCAGCAAGAAGCCAATCGTAAGTTAGGTTTGTCTTCACGTGAAACCATGCAAGTGGCACAAAAACTTTACGAACAAGGTTTTATCACTTACATGAGAACGGATTCGAGCTTTTTATCTCAAGAAGCTATTTTGGCAGCGAGAGATTCTATTCAATCTAAGTATGGGAAAGACTATTTGCCAGCTCAGCCCAATAACTATGCGGCTAAGAAAGTTAAAGGGGCACAAGAGGCCCACGAAGCAATTCGTCCAGCAGGAACTCAGTTTTTAGATCCAGATGAAACGGGTTTGACGGGGACTCAATACAAACTTTATGATATGATTTGGAAGCGTACTATTGCTTCACAAATGGTGGACGCTCGACAAAAACAAGTAAGTGCAAAAATAAAAGCTGGAGATGCGCTCTTTACTGCAAGTGGAATGACTATTGAGTTTCCAGGATTTTTGCGAGCCTATGTTGAAGGAAGCGATGATCCAGAAGCTGAGTTAGCAGAAAGAGAAGTGCGTTTGCCAGCACTTAAAGTCCAAGAGTCGTTGAAGTCGCAAAAGCTTGAAGCCACCTCTCATGAAACAAAACCACCGGCGCGCTTTACTGAAGCCACGTTAGTGCAGACAATGGAAAAAGAGGGTATTGGCCGCCCCTCAACTTATGCCTCTATTATTGGAACAGTCATTGATCGTGGTTATGTACGTAAAGCTGGAAATGCGTTGATTCCAACTTTTACAGCGATGGTTGTATCGAAGTTACTCTCTAAGCACTTACCTGAGTTTGTCGATTTGGGATTTACTTCGCAAATGGAGAGATCCCTCGATACAATTGCCGAGGGGGATCTTGAGTGGGAAAACTATCTGGCTTCAATCTACAAAGGCCCTAAAGGTTTAAAAGCAAAAGTTGATTCGCAAGAAGAAAAAATTGATCCAGAAGATGCACGTACCGTAAAAATTGAAGGCATGGATAATTATCAATTTCATGTCGGTCGCTATGGTGCCTATTTGACGACAACTCGCAATGGAGAAAAAGTAAGTGCCTCAGTGCCAGATTCAGAATCTCCTGCTGATATCACTCCCGAAGTAGCAGAAAAACTAATTGATCAAAAAATCAATGGTGCGGATGCTTTAGGAAAAGATCCTAAAACGGGTGAGCCGATTTATGTTTTGAGTGGTCGTTATGGCCCTTATGTTCAGCTCGGTGATGTTTCTGAGGAGAATGACAAACCAAAGAGGGCTTCATTGCCTGCAGGGGTTGATCCTGCAAGTGTCACTTTGCCGATGGCTTTAGATTTGTTGAGTATGCCAAAAGTTTTAGGAACACATCCACAAACTGGCAAAGAGATTAAAGCTGGTTTGGGACGCTTTGGGCCCTTTGTGGTTCACGAAGGAGACTATCGTTCGATTCCTAAATCTGAGAGCGTTTTTGCAATAAACTTGGAAAAAGCTTTAGCCTTGCTTGCGACTCCTAAAAAAGGACGTGGTGGAAGAACACAAACTGCATTGAAAGATCTTGGCGTTTATCCAGAGACACAAGAAGTTGTGCAGATTTTTGAAGGTCCTTATGGGCCATACATCAAGTGTGGGAAGACCAATGTGTCTTTACCAGAGGGAACAACGGTTGATAGCGTGACTTTGGAACAAGCTATTGAGCTAGTGAAGGACAAAAAAGGTTCTGGGGGCAGCGGCAAGAAAAAAGCAGCTAAAGGCAGTAGTAAACCAAAGGCCAAAACAAAAACTGCAAAAGCAGAGGCCCCTGCAGCGAAGGCAAAGGCAGCAGCGCCCCCGTTAAAGAAGGCAGTAACTGCTAAGGATAAAGCCCAAGCTTTGGGTGTCAAAAAAGTTGTCACTCGTAAAAAGAAGTAAGGGTCACAGGTGGGGATTTAGGCTGGAGGAGAGTTATGATATGATGCCAGCCAAGGTTCGCTATGAGTGAAAAAAACATTAAAGGACAGTTAGAACTCGGGATCCATCGAGAGCCCGAAAGAGATAGAAACTACCACTTAGGTGGTAGGAGTTTCTATTTTTTTGATTTTGACGACAATATTGCTTTTCTCTCAACACCTTTGATTCTTTTCCACAAAGATAACCGTTCTGAAGTTCTCCTCTCGAGTGGAGAGTTTGCCCAATACCACACCACTATTGGTAAGAGTGGTCTTTATAAAGATTATGAATTGGATTTTGACGATGCAGTTGGGACTTTTAGAAATTTCCGAGATAAGCATCCTGAAGAATTGGAAAAGTTAGTTGAGAAGAGACAAATCTTTGTAAAGGATGTCGCTGAGGCCTTGGGCTTTCCTGATTTTCAGTGGAAGGGGCCGTCGTGGGAGTGTTTTTATCACGCAACTTTTAATCAAAGACCTGTGTCTTTGATTACGGCAAGAGGACATCACCCTGAAACCATCAAAGATGGTATTCGTGTTTTTGTTCAAAATCGTCTGTTGCCGATGGAGCCAAACTATTTAAGTATTTTTCCAGTGAGTCATAAACCAACACGTTTAGCTTTGGGTGATACGGAGTTGGTGCAGACTTCTGCTGAGCTGAAACAATCTGCAATCAGAGCCAGTGTGGAGCAAGCAATTTTAAAATACGGCCACAGTGCTCATCATCGTTTTGGTATGTCGGACGACGATCCTAAAAACATTCAATTGATTTATGAAGAAATGGTCCGACTTAAGCATCGTTTTCCAGAGATGTCATTTTTCCTTATCGAAACTCAACACGGAAACTTCATCAAACACGAAATCTCACTCTCAGGTTTAAAATCCCAATCACAAGAAGGCCTGAGCCAACTCTCCCTATTCAACAAAGACTAACTCCACCACAAAAGCCAAACTCCATAGCCTCACTCCTGCACCTAGGTCCTCAAGTTCTAGTCTCGGG
>JBKHVM010000068.1:0-11972 GCA_046570065.1 Bdellovibrionia bacterium | reverse complement strand
GGCGGATGTGCGCAAAATAGAAAACACTAGTTTCCGCAGGTGGAGGAAATAGACTGCGAGCGCAGAGCCGGAGTCTCACCCTCCGAAGATAGAGGCCCAGCCCCCTTGCCGTCCGAGGAAAGCAAAGGTGGCAGAGCGGAGTTTTCCAAGCGGCAAGGCTTAGGGAGGCTGTGGAGCCTAGGTGCCAGGGCGCTGCAGTTTGAAGTGCTGGTAGGCGGCGCGCACTGGGTCCACGAGGAGTCTGTAGTTGGATTTTTTAAAAGTTATGTTTGATACCGATTTGCCAAGAACGATCTTTTCCTGGGCGAGCACCGTAAGGTCTTAAAGAGACCAAGTACTCTTTGTCCAAGAGGTTGTCGATACGAGCATACGCCGTCGTTTGTTTGCTTATATTGTACCGACCTGACCAGTCTATAATTCCATGAGCTGGAATTTCTTCTCTGCCAGACTCAAGGGCTTGGTCGTACATTTTTCCAGTCCATGAAACTACAAACTCTTGGCTGTATTTTTTGTATTGAGTCCCAATATTAAAACTTACATTGGCACTGGGAATGTATGGTAATGGATCCCCAACTTTAATATCGCCTTTACCTGTTGCTGGATCTACACCCCATTCAGGGTTGCTTGTAGTTGTGTTCGAATTAAATTTTGCATCTGTCACTGTAAGATTCATGCTCACCGGAAAATAAATATTTTCGTAGGCTAACATTTTTGCGATTCTAGCCTCTAAACCTTTTACTAAAGCTTTACCACCATCAAAGCCTTCATCTAATAAACTTCCACTACAACCACTAGAGAAAGAACACGTGCCTTTCAGATTGCTGTAATCTGCTTGAAAATAAATAAACTCAGCAAACAACTCTTGGTCAGGATTGTGGTATCTAACACCCATTTCTGAATTGATAGATTCTTCCGGTGAAGTGCTTTCATTTGTTTTTGGACCCACCAAAGTTACACCTTTGTTGATTCCTACCAACCCTGACCACTGAGGATTGAATTGTACCAATAAACCTGCTCCTGGAACAAAAGCGGATTCGCTGCGCGTAGACTCCACATTGGTAATATCATTGATCACTGAATATCCCACCGACTCATAACGAGCAGCCACTGTCAGTTTATAAATATCCCAACTCAACTCATCTTCTAAACTCACACTCGTTGCCTTAGAAGTGTCCCGGTTATAACCATTGACATCAATAGTGTTAGGCGTACCAACTGGGGTCATGTCACCAGTTGCCGACATTTCATAAGTCGTTGTGGTGTGACGGCGTTTGATTTGATCTTCGTGATAACGAATTTGCGCTTTGATTTGATTCGCAAAACTTTCACCCTGCTGAAAGAACACATGATTCCATGCCAGACCTTGCGAGTAAAAATATCGATTGTTGTTTGCTATCACTAAGTTGGAACCAGCACCACTGCTAGATTGCTGAGTTCCGGTGAGCACTCCATAATATACTTGATTTGCGGGTGTCGTGGGATCCTTTAAAACTGCTGAAATAGACGGAGCCCCTGCCCCAGAAAAACGATCCAGACGAGACCAATTACGATGAAATTCATGACGATAAGCCGTGAGCCAAGTCCCCCAGCTATCTGTTGGTGTGAGTTTATAGGTGATTTGCAATTGTTTTTGATCCCACACCATTTCATCTTTTTGCGAAGCTGCATATCGACGATAAGGATTGTCGTAAAAATCATCTAAGCTTAATCCTAAATAAGTCTCATCCGAATCTTCGTCCGCGTATCCTAGTTTCCAAAGCACCTCTTGATTGAGGTGAGAATTCACCACATGAGAACCCTTAAGCAAAACATCATTTTTACTAAAACCAGAGTCTCCACCACCGTCAATTTTCTTAAAACCCTCGGTCTTAACGTGGGCAAGTTCTGCAAGGATATTATTATCCCCCCACTTTTGACTCAAAAGAGTGCGATACTTTTGGTAACCAAACTCGCCTCCACCTAAATCCAAAACTCTTGTGTTTTCTGTAAGCAAACTGCGTGTAATATAATTCACAGCTCCACCAATAGAGTTAGGTCCGTAGGGAACACTTGCCACACCTTTGAATACTTCTAGAGATTCAATGCGACTCATAAAGGGAGTGTAGTAAGCGGCCGGTGCAGAATAAGGAGCGGGACCGATGAGTATGCCATCTTCGAGAATTACGACTTTTCGACTGCGATGAGGATGAGTACCACGCAAACCAATGTTAGGACGAAGGCCATAGGCATCTTCTTCTTGCACATAAACACCTGGCACTTGTTTTAAAATTCGCGTTGCATCTGTTTGTTGTTGCTGTTCAATTTGCTGAACTGGTACCACATGTGCTGAATTAGGTTTACTTAACTCTGCCTCGGGAGATATTCCAATGACTCGGACTGTGTCCAACTCAATAGTGTTGGCAAAGCCATTTGATACAACAAAAGTCATAACGCCAAATAAAACAAAAGACTTTTTAAACATGTAAAATCCTTAATTATCGCAAGCTGTATTCCACGGGCAGAGTCAAAGTCATTGAGTTGTCTGCAATTTCAGGAGGAAATGGTTTTATTCCTTCAATAGATTTAATCAATTTAAGTGTGGCTTCATTGAGGCTTGGATGTGCCCCTTTTTCTAATTCCACACTCAATACTTTACCGCCACGATCAATGGTGAACTTGACTTGCACTGTTCCCTGCTGCCCCATACTACGAGCCATTTGTGGGTAAACTTTTTTTCTTTCGATGAGTTTTCTCAATTCAAATAAATACCGAGCGGCAGGACTCACTTCGCTTCCATTTGCCACACCCTCGCGGCCAGTGAGAGCTCCAGCTTGAGTGCCCTGCCCTTGAATACCTGAGCTGGATTGTGAAACCACAGAAGTCGGTGCGGCTTCAGTTTGCTCCTGAGGTGCAACCAAAGAGGTCTCCTTTTTTTGAACAACCACTTTTTCAGAAGACTTTGTGGCCTGCGCTGGAGAAGCAGCTGCAACTGGTGATTCAACATAAGCCAATTCAACTCCTAAAGGCAGTGGAGATTGATTTGAATTTTGCTGAAGCCCCAAGATAGCAAAGGCAAAGAGACCTCCGTGCAATAACACAGAGGTCATCATCGAAACTTTAAAATCGAGATTCAAAATCTTAGAGATAACCAACTTCTTTTACCAATTTCTTTGCACTTTCAACTTCTTCACCAATTGCTGACCAGTTTGCAGAGTCAGCTTTGAATGTACCCCAGTCTTTAATTAAAGTGCTTGGCAACATGTGCTGAGCAGCTGGGTATTCAAAGTGGCTTGCAGATACGTAGTCTTGTACACTATCCGTTAGCAATAACTCAATGAACTGCTGAGCTAAAGCTGGGTTTTGAGAAGTTTTTGCAATTCCAATCCCTGAACCATTTACATGTGTGCCACGACCATTTTGATCTAAGAACTTCACTTTTACAGGAAAATTAGGGTTTTTAGCCACAAGAGCAGCTAAGTAGTAGTGATTTGCTAAGCCAATTTCACAGCCACCGTTAGCAATTGTCTCCAACAAACCAGTGTCACCCTTGGCCACATCACCAGCTAAGTTATCAACCATACCAGCAACAACGGCCTTGGCCTTATCATAACCCATATTATGAATAAAGCTTGCAACCAAAGCTTCGTTATAACTGTTATTAGAAGTGCGTAAGCACAAACGACCTGCCCACTCTTCGTTAGCTAAATCTTCATAAGTATTGATCTTGCTCACATCTACGCGACCAGCATCATAAACTAACGTGCGCGCACGATAGGAAACGGCCGTCCAAAGATTGCCTGGATCGCGCATTGCAGCCGCTACGGTCGTCTGAACTGACTTTGAATTCATGGCTTGATAAAAGCCTTTTTTTGCAAGTTCAGCCTGATATACAAGATCTTTTGTATAGATCAAGTCTGCTGGCGAAGCCGCACCTTCAGCTTCGAGTTTTGCTAGTAGGTCTTTATAAGGAAGCTCAACAATTGTAACTGCAGCTCCAGTACTCTTTGTAAACTCATCCGCAATTGGCTGCAAACGAGCTGTGGGACGATCCGTGTAAATAGTCAAAGTATTTGCAGAAGCCACAGCCCCTACAAGCGTCAATAGTGATGATAATAAGATCTTCTTCATTTTTAAGTTCTCCTAAGTTTGTTCCTAGGCAGAGATAGCCTTTGCCTGATCTTAAGTAAAATAAATCTGCTTCTAAGGCGCTAAATGAAAAGCCACTGAAGATGAAAGCTAAATGAAACTTGTTTCCTGATTAAAATCAGCTATAAAGGAAACGCAAGTCCTCTTGTTTTGCGAAAGCCAAGTCCTTAGTTCCAGAATCTTAATGGTCTGACACAAAACTGGGGAGAGCTGACTCAGACTTTCGAAAATTTGAGACACGAAACCTGGAGGATAACTATGGCAGTATGGCTTATGAAATCTGAACCTGATGTTTATTCTATTGATCAACTCAAAAAAGACAAAACCACGTGGTGGACAGGTGTTCGTAATTATCAGGCTCGTAACTTTATGATGAAAGAAATGAAGCTAAACGACACCGTGCTGTTTTATCATTCCAATGCTGAACCACCGGGAATTGCGGGTCTTGCAAAAGTATCTGAACTTGCTCAACCCGACAGTTTGCAGTTTGATAAAAAATCTGAATACTATGATCCTAAGGCTGCGCCTGAAAAACCTATTTGGTATTGTGTGCAAGTAGCCTTCGTTGAAAAATTCAAAAACTATATTTCCCTAGAAGAACTACGACAGACTCCTGAGCTGTCAGAAATGTTAGTCTTAAAAAAAGGGCAGCGTTTAAGCATCCAACCCGTAACCTCGGCCGAACTGAAAACAATTCTTAAGTTGGCAAAGAAATGAGCGCTCTGTGACTCCACACTTGCTTCTAGCTCCCATGGAGGGGGTTACTGATTGGGTTATGCGCGATACGATTACCGAGATTGGTGGTCTTGATTTGTGCGTCACTGAGTTTTTGCGAGTCACAGACAAACTTCACCCTGAACTTTTATTTTATCGCAATTGCCCAGAATTAAAAACAGGTGGCAAAACTAGATTTGGTATCCCTGTCTTTTTGCAGCTCTTGGGAGGGCAAGCACAACCGCTTGCAGAAAATGCTCAGCGAGCAGCAAAACTAGGCGCTCTCGGAATTGATCTTAATTTTGGATGCCCTGCTAAAACAGTCAATCGTCATGATGGTGGCGCTGTCCTGCTCAAAAGCTGCGATCGTCTTTACGATATCGCCTCAACAGTGCGTAAAGCAGTTCCCGCACACATACCCGTGACAGCCAAAATTCGTTTGGGTTTTGATGATCCTTCGCAATCTCTCGACAATGTAAAAGCCCTCAACGAAGCTGGCGTAAAATGGATCACTGTGCACTGTCGCACCAAAGTCGATGGATACAAACCTCCTGCATACTGGGAATGGATGCCTCGCCTCAGTGAAGTGAGCCAAGTACCTCTTATTGCTAATGGTGAGATTTGGAATGTGGCAGACTACAAACGCTGCAAAGAAGTCAGTGGTGCACAGAGTTTTATGATTGGCCGTGGAATGATGAGCAATCCCTTTATTTTTCAGCAAATTAAGGACTTTGAGCAAACACAAAATTCAGAACAAACCCTGAACTGGCAACGAACAAAAAAATTATTAGTGCCGTTTTACGAAGCTAGCACTCTGTATGTTAACGAGTACTTTGCGGTCTCGCGCACCAAGCAGTGGCTTAAAATGCTGAGCTTAAAAGATGCTGAAATAAAGCCTATATTTGATGAAATTAAGATTATAACAAAACCACCACACTTTAAATCCACCCTCGAACGAATGACCTTGGATTAGCTTTAACCAAAACTAAGTGCTAAAAAACTATAATTGGTCCTGAGGAATTCAGATCAAACTATCTATAAATTAGATTTTCTTCCAAGATTTATCTTTACGCAGACTACGACCTTTGAGCTTATTTTTTTGATCACGAGACAAACGCTCTTTTTGGCGCTCGTATTTCTGCTCATTGGCATTGATTTCTTCTTTTAGTTTTATAAATGATTCGTAGCGCTCTAGCTCTAAGCGCCCTTCTTTAATAGCTGCAGTGACAGCACATCCAGGCTCTTCACGATGAGTGCAGTCTGCAAAACGACAATGCTCTGCTATTTCACTAATCTCAGCAAAAATACTTTCCACATCCACTTGGCTTTCAAAAAGTTGTAGTTCACGAATACCCGGAGTATCAATAATACAAGTGTGCAATTCGTTCTTAAGTAAGCTTCTTTTGGTTGTCGTGTGACGTCCTTTTGAGTCCTTTTCACGAATCGCTTGTGTCTCTTGCACTCCCGCTCCCAAAAGACTATTCGCCAAAGAGCTTTTCCCTGAACCTGAGACCCCTAAAAAAACAACACTCTTTGCAGACAAAAACTCTCTTAATTCAAGTAGGCCTACAGCCGATGTCACCGAAGTCAAAAAAACCGGAATGGGAGCAAATAGTTTTTGAACTTGCTGAAGCACTTCTGAAGGATGCTCTAATAGATCGCCTTTGGACAAAATCAAAACCGGCTGCGCTCCGCTGTCTACAAGAATAGAAAAAAATCGTTCAACCTTACGTGGGTTAAAGTCATGACTGTAACTTGTTATAACAGCAGCAACATCTACATTACTGGCAAAGACTTGTTCTTCATCTTTATCCCCTGCCACTTTACGTGCAATTTTACTATGACGAGAAAGCACTCTTGTAACTAAGTTTCTTTCACTACCAGCACGTTTCTCTAGAATGACCCAATCACCCACCACGGGGTAATCAGCTTTACTTTTAGTACGGTAACGAAATTGACCAGTCACTTCGGCAGCAACTATTCCCATTTCTGTTATGACTTGATATTGATCGCGGGACTCTTCAACCACTCGGCCCACAAAAATATCTGCGCTCTCTTCAGCAAACTGAGCATATTCTAGCTGACGCGCCTCACCCCATCCCCATTCTCTTAGGTTTATTTTATTCATCGCGAAGCACCTGTGTTTTTTAGAGATAACAAATACTCACGACATTCCTGAAGGGGTCCACGATAAGCGATGTGTGGATTGCGTCTTTCCAAAGATGTTAAGTACATAGGGTCATAGTAATAAATTAAAAGAGAACGGATCCAATCACGATGAAGCTCTAGACCTTGCGCCATCTGATGTTGAAGTTGTGCAGCCTTCATTTGCTGATGAATCTCTTTGGTTCTTAATCCACCCAAGCGACGTTCAATTGCAGCTAATGCTTTAAAATACCTTTCGTACTGAGCTTGCACAAAAGTATCTGTGATGTCAGCTTGAGTGCCAATAGCAGATTCTAAAATATACTCTTTAAAAATCTGCTCAACTCTTTCTTCTATGTCTTTTTCAATCCAAACGATGGAGCTGCGTCGCAATTGATTAAATGTAGATTCTGGTAAAGAGCGAGCTCCAATCAGTCTGCTTTCGTCTTCAATCACAACAGGTCTTGGAGTTTCTAATAAATTCCATCTGTCTTGAATCTTTAGAATCTCCACCGCCATTTGATTTTCGAAATTTATTTGTGTGGGTTGTATTCCTAGAACACCAAAAGCAGAACCACGATGGTTGGCATACTTCTCAAAATCCAAAGTAGGCAATTGACTTGAAAGAGATCTCAAAAATTCTGTCTTGCCACTGCCTGTAGGGCCAGAGACAACAATAAAGGGATTCTTGGTTGAAAAGTCCTCAATGACTCCCATCAATTCTTGACGAATTTTTTTATATCCACCTTCAATTATAGGTCGCACACAACCAGCATCTGCAAGCCACTGCTGAGTGATTTGTGAACGCTGCCCACCTCGAAAACAAAATACTATGGACTCAGGATGAGACTCTAAAGCCTCAAGCCAATGTTTTATCCTCGTGTCTTTGATTTCCCCACTAACAATTTTATAACCAAGAGCAATTGCTTTTTCACGGCCTTGTTGTTTGTAGGTCTTACCAATCTTTGCTCTTTCTTCATCATTTAAGAGAGGCAAATTAATAGCCCCTGGGATCGAGCCCTCATTGAATTCGACAGGCGCACGCACATCCACCAAAAGCACATCTTGAATCAAAGCTTTTTTTAATTCAGAAACATCAATTCTTGGTAACATAGACAGGCTTTTCTTGGCGCGAAGTCACTTCGCCGATCAGTGCAGCAAACTGAAATTGATTTTTGAGATTCCGCAAGACCTCTTCGGCACGGTCAGCTTCAACACTTAACAATAGCCCACCGCTAGTTTGTGGATCACACAATAATTGTTGTTCAAGTTTCTCAAGAGAAGCAGCTTCCACCTCGCCTTGGACGTAATCCCAATTTGAACGATGCGCTTTAGTGAGGTGACCTTCCTGCAAACAAACTCTTGCTTGAGCAAAAAAGGGAATTCTATTTAAATCAATTGCCATCGAAATTTCGCTGGCTTTTGCCATTTGTAGAACATGGCCTAAAAAACCAAAGCCAGTAATATCTGTAGCTGCTTGGATTGAATTCAAGAGATCTTCAGACAGGAGTGGAGAGATACGGTTCAATTGAGCCATACTTTGAGTTACTTCCTGAAGATCATTTTCGCTAAAGACCTGACGCTTCAGTGCTGTCATGATAGTACCTGTGCCCAAAGCCTTAGTGAGAATAAGTTTATTGCCCACCTTTGCTTGAGCATTGGACCAAACCTTTTTGGGATGAACAAAACCAGATACAGACAATCCAAACTTGAGTGAATCATCATCAATAGAGTGACCACCTACAAAGTTGGCATTAGCCTCGGTGATTTTATCACTGGCCCCCTGAAGCACTTGCACGATAACTTCGTTAGGAAATTGCGCCAAAGGGAATGCTAAAATAGCCATCACAGTTTTGGGCTCACCACCCATAGCGTAAACATCTGAGAGGGCATTGGCGGCAGCAATTTGTCCAAAAAGATAGGGCGAATCAACGATAGGAGTAAAAAAATCGAGAGTTTGTACGAGAGCGAGATCATCGCTAACCTTGTAAATGGCGGCATCATCAAATAATCCGCCATCCACAAGTACACTGTTGTCAGTGGGAGGAAACTTCACTTGTTTTAAAATACTTCTCAGCTCAGTGGCTGCAATCTTGGCGGCACAACCACCTTTCTGAACCGTCTGAGTCAGACGAATATCAAAACTCATGAATTCTTCTGGTCCTCTTTTTCAGCAACTTTGGTTTTAATTTCATCTTCAGGCTTGTGAGCCAACTGTGGATTTACTTCTTTTTCGGCATGGCCATCCATTTCATCAGAAAGACCTTTTTTGAAACCGCGAATGGCTTGTCCCATGGATTTACCCAATTGAGGCAAACGACTTGGCCCAAAAAGAATTAATCCTACGCCCACAATTAATAAAATCTCTGTCCAACCTAAATTCATATGTACCTTCCGGTGTCGATTGTTTAAGCACCTTAACATAGCCATTATCGCACTGCAACCAAGAGATGCATAGCGCCTTAAAGGCCCTTGATTAATTGCCCAATCTCTGTCAACTAAGGCCCATGAAAATCCTCGTGGTCGAAGATCAAGCTAAAATGGCTCAGTTGCTCAAAACCAACCTTATGGAATTGGGCTATGATATTGATCTGGCCGAAGAAGGCAAAAAAGCCGAAGTTTTGGCCAAAGAGCAAAACTATGACCTTGTGATTTTAGATGTCATGCTTCCTGACCAAACTGGATTTGAAACCGCTCGCCACCTTCGTGAGGCTTCTTTTACCGGGCCAATTTTAATGCTCACTGCACTTTCGACGACCAAAGACAAAGTCACGGGTTTAGACGCTGGAGCTGATGATTATTTAACTAAACCCTACTCCTTTGAAGAACTCTCGGCTCGAGTGCGAGCTCTGCTCCGTCGCCAAGCTCAAATTGGTGGGCAAATTAAAAACCTCAAATACAAAGATCTGGAACTTGATATTCTCAATCGCCGCGCTCTTCGTGAGGGTCAGAGTATACAGTTGACCGCAAAAGAATTTGCATTGCTGGAGTTCTTTTTAAAGAATCCCGAAAAACCCCTCAGTCGACAAGAAATTGCGGCACAAGTATGGGGCACTCACTTTGATTCAGAGTCAAATGTGATTGATGTGTATATAAATATCTTAAGAAAAAAAATAGATTCCCCATTTAGCAAGCGCTTTATAAACACTGTTGTGGGAATTGGTTATGTCCTTAAAGAGAATCCTTAATCCTTTTTCGTTTATTCCTATCCGACTTAGGATTGCACTTATCTTTATACTTTTTTTCGGCTCCATGTCGATTTTGCTCAATGTGATCGTCTACAATCAGATGATCTCAGCTCTAGAGCAAGATTTTGACAATGCTCTTTTTAACTATGCTATTGACGTCTCCAAAAGTGTTGAAATTGATCGTCGCGGAGACGTGGATTTCCCGCCTCTTCGAGTGGACGATGGAAAAATTCTACCATTCCCTCTGGGCAATGCCCTCATTCAAATTAGACATCGCAGTGGCAGAGTGTTGACTCGAGTTGGTGCTTTCGGCAGCTTTAATCCTCCCTACAAAGAATCAATGGCTTTCTTTGCCAAAAAAATTCCATCGCATTACACCACCATCGATCGCAGTGTGACCCAAAACATTCCTGATGCTCCCAATATCGATTACCGGTTGATCACCTTGCCGCTAGATAACGAAATCAAACCACGTTATCTTCTGCAGATCGCAGTGCCTATGACTCTTCTTGAAAAACAAATCAGCAGTCGCCTGCGCTTGGTGCAATTTGGTATTCCCACTGTTTTGATTATTGCCGCCATTGGCGGTTTGTTTTTATCCGGTAGAGCTTTGGCTCCCTTGGCTCATATGATTCGCAACGTGGACCAAATGAATGCACAGAATCTCTCAGAGAGATTAGAGATGCCTCTTGCCAATGATGAGATCAAAAAACTTACGACAACTTTAAACAATCTTTTTTCACGAATTGAAAACGCCTTTAGGTCACAAGAACAGTTTGTGGCAGATGCCTCTCACCAACTTCTCACTCCCATTTCTATTGCGAGAGGAGAAATTGAGAAAGCACTCAAAAATGTACCTCAAGATCAAAAACAATCTCTCAGTTCTGCCCTTCAAGAAATTGACCATCTCTCAAGTATCATTCAAAAAATGTTATTATTGGCAAAAGTAGATGCCGGCATTAGCGCACTCAATTTAGAGACTATTTCCTTTGACGATGTCATTGAAAAATCAATTTCACGCTGCGAGAAACTCGCACAACAAAAAGAAATCAATATCAAGTTCGATATGCAACTCAAAGAAAACGACAACATGCCTACGGTCAATGGCGACCAAGATCTCTTGAACCACATGCTAAGTAATCTCATTGAAAATGCCATTAAATACAGTCCAGAAAAAACTCAGGTGATTATTACATTAGATGCCACTAAAAAGTCTCCACAAATAATTGTCGAAGACCAGGGCCCTGGTCTCAACGACAACGAACTCGAAAGTTTATTTTCAAGATTCAAACGCGGTTCAAAAGCAGAAACTCTCAGCAAAGGTCACGGCTTGGGACTCGCCATCGCAAAACGTATTGCTGAAATCCACAACGGCACTCTCTCCGCCGAAAATAAAACTCAATCCCACGGCGCAAAATTCATCTTCACTCTGAACGCCTAAACACCACACTCTGAACCCCACCGCAGCTTCCTCTGCCTGCAAAGCGAGACCTCAAAGCTGCAAAAGTCTAAGCATGCACTCTCTTCGGAGCTTTGGCGAGAGGACTTCGGCGGCCTCACTCCCCTCCATGGCGAGAAGGCTTCCGTGGGAGCTGCGCCGAGAAAAGCTCGGGCGCTGCCTCCCGTAAACAGGAGTCTTCATTTGCATGCACATCCGCCAAGCGTGATGCGTTCGCCATTAAGTCTCAACTTTGTTTTGGTACAGGGGATAGTCGTAAGGAGTCCTCTGTGGCTGGGACGCGCTCGTCCTTGAGCTAGCCAGCATCGCCCTGCGGGCGAACACCTCCGGTTTGCTGGATG
>JBKHVM010000067.1:0-12308 GCA_046570065.1 Bdellovibrionia bacterium | reverse complement strand
GACCATCGTTGGGGCAAATTCATGAATTTAAGAAGCTTCAAGAAATTAGAATTCAAAGACAGTTAGAAAAAATACAATCCTTGCAAAAAATAGTCGAGGACAAGCGGGAAATTTTGCGACAAGCCGCTCTCGAGTATAAAATTATGGATAAGTACCGCGAAAAAAAGCGTACTGAATTCGTCACGGAAGCGAACAAAAAAGAACAGCTAGAAATTGATGAGATGGCTGTTTTAAGATTTGAAATTGAGGAAAAATGAAAACAGGCTACGACCAGTTTTTTAAACAAGCTCAGAAAGTTGCAGCAAACAGCAATGCTGGATCCACACAGGGATCTCTTCCAAAACAAAAAAAGAACAACAGCAGCAAGTTCAAATTAAACGAAAAAGAAGTTGAATTAGAGCTTCGTCGAAAAATGAATCTACCTACGACGCCAATCAAAAAAAAGAAGTCACCAACTTCTTGGAAAGCCATCTTATTTTCTGTAATGGGAATTGGCTTGGCTTTTTGGGGAGTTGAAAATCACGAAAAAGTCGATAGCTGGATTTCGCGTGTAGAGATTGGAATTTTAGGGCAAGCCACAGCTCAAGAGTCTGCTCCCGCGGCAGCACCAGCGACGGCTGCGGCAACAACAGCTGAAGCAACTTCTCCTGCTGCTCCAGCAGCAGAGCGAGCAGTAGCTTCTGATGAAAATGATTTTGAGCATCTCAAAAAAATTAAAGAGAAGACAAAAGAGTTGGAACTTAAAGAGGAAGAACTCTCACGCATTGAAAAAGAACTCGCACTGCAAAAAGAAGAATTAGAAAAGCGAATGCTTGAACTAGAAAAAATGCGAACGAATATTTCGCAAGTCCTAGAGGATAGAGTGCAAGCTGACGCTGCGAAAGTTGATACTTTGGTCCAAGTCTATACCAACATGAAACCAGTACAGGCGGCTAAAGTCATAGAGACAATAGACGAGGATTTGGCTGTAGAAATACTTAGTCGTATGAAAAAGAAGAATGCAGCAGATATAATGAATATGTTAAAGCCAGAAAAGGCACAGGTGTTTACCGAAAAACTTGCTGGTTTTAAAAAATAAAAGAAGCATCCAAGGAAGGAGGCTACATTGATTGACAGTTTAGTCAGCGCAGGCCCTCCCCAGATGGGGCTGCCGAACCTTCGAGAGAGTCGATCTCAGAGGGAGAGTGCAGAAAAAGGAACCTTCGATGGCTTACTCGAACAAAAGGTCAAAAAAGACCCAAGTCTCGAGGGAAAAGATCGGTTCGTTAAAAAGAATGACGAACAAGCTTCGGACCCACCTCAAGATCGTGTCACACGAAGTGAGAATGGAGAAAAAGCAAGGATCGAAAAAAAGCCAGAAAAGGGAAGAGAGTTAAGAGCTGAAAAGCCAGAGCAAAGAGAAGGGGTAAAAGCAGCTAGGACAAGAGAACAAGCGATAGAAGAGTTCATGGACTCATTCGAGAGTGAACTAGGAATCCCAGCCACGCGACTTGTGGCAGCCATCGCCGAACTTAGTCCTTCTGAAAAAGGTGCACCTCCTGAAATTACAGCCGAAAAGGTTGTAAAGGGAATGCATTTGAGCCCCGAGGATGAGCAAAAAGCGCAAGCTCTTTATGCAAATTTGTTGCAAAAGCTGAACACTGTTACTGAGCAGCAAGTGATGCCTGTCATTGCTCCTCAACAGGAAGCGCAGTTTTTTGCTCAAAGACAATCCATTCGAGCTAACGAGGCATTGACAAAAAAGGGAGATCATCAATCTTCGATTAAGTCAGTGACGAGTTCTTTTTGGAGTCCGCAAGTTGCTGCAGAAGCAAAACTCAAAGCTGAAATGAGTACAACTTTGCCTCTTAATGAAGGTGGGTTGAGTCATCCTTTATTGAAGCCACAAGGAATGGGCGGCAACCTACAATTGCAAAATCTAGGAGAAGGAGAGCTTCCACCGGAGTTAATGGCAGAGGTAGACTCTTTAACGTTTAAAGCAGAAACAAATCCTACACTCACTGCTTTGCCCAATAAAGAACTTAAAAAAGGTGTGCCCGTAGAGGAGCTCACTCCTTTTGCTTTGTCAGGAATGATAACCAAAAAGGACAGAATTCAAAATCTTCAGGAGAATGTTCTTGAAAAAGAAGCCGTGGTTCCAGAAGAGGCAAGTCCCTTAGCTGCCCTTTTACAAAAAGTAACAGCAGGTGAATCATTGCCAAATTCTGAGTTCTCGCAGCAATCTTTAGAGCAGGGATCTGGGCAAGAGCGAGAAGCTACCAAGATTAAGTTAGATGATACTTCTATGTCTGCACAGATGTTAGGAGAGGGCGGGGAGCCAATATCACTAAATCAATTGGGAGACCTCAATTTTGAACAGCTCATATCAAAGACAACTTCACGCGCACCAACCGAAGGAGAGCAGGAAATTAACAATCAACAATTGTTAAATCAGGCAAAAGCTCTTTTGAGTAAAGGCGGAGGAGAAGTTAAGGTGAGAATGACGCCGGAAGGTTTGGGCTCAGTCCAACTCAAGGTGATGATGCAAGATGGAAAAATGCAGATCCAGATACAAGCAGACAATAAAGCTGCAAAGTCCGCTTTAGAGTCTAGTCTAGCTGATCTAAAAACCAGTCTTGCTGCTCAGAAAGTTACGGTAGACAATATTAAAGTCGATGTTGTGAACACAGTTGGTAACGAGACCACAGCTCAAAATCAGACCAATGATCAAGGGCAACGTGAGTCCCGCCAATTTTGGAACAACTTTAACGAACACTTTGGGAATCATGCTCGAAGAAATAGTTTTTTTGAGTCTCCCACAGGACGTGGATACAAAAGAAATGAGCCGCAAGCACTAGAACCTATCCAAGCTTCAACTGCGACACCTGCTCGCAAAATTGAAGGCAAAGGAAAAGGTCTTAATCTGGTAGCATAAGGAGCAA
Organism: Bdellovibrionia bacterium; assembly: GCA_046570065.1. GTDB lineage: Bacteria > Bdellovibrionota > Bdellovibrionia > Bdellovibrionales > Bdellovibrionaceae > JBKHVM01. Next base: position 9,387 of record JBKHVM010000067.1, on the reverse strand, counting down.
ACGATGACGATGATGGGATCAAAAATTGGAACTAAAGCATTTGGCCAAACAACTCCAAAACCGGAGTCTGCCAGCACGACGAATCTAACTCCTCAGGATTTAGAAAAGTTGGGCGGTGAAAATATTGGTGAAGTGTTAAATAAAGTTGCCGATCCGAACTGGATTGATCCCGCTAAAAAAACTCGCACCACTGGGAATGCCAACTTAGACAAAGATGCATTTTTCAAACTGATGCTAACGCAGATGAAAAATCAAGATCCAACAAATCCGTTGAAGTCTCATGAGATGGCAGCTCAGCTTGCAAGTTTCTCTTCACTCGAGGCCATGCAGAATATCAATACAACTTTGACTGAAATTAAAGCTGCACAAAAACCTATTGAAGGTTATCAAGCTTTGAATTTGATAGGCAAAGCTGTGGCTGGTGATTCTGCAAAGCTCACGCGTATGAAGGGTGAGACATCACATGACTTTAGATTCAATCTCCCAAGTGAAGCGGCAGATGTGAGTATTAAAGTTCGTGATTCTGAAGGTAATGTCGTTAGAACTTATGCAATGAAAAACGTCAAAGCCGGTGAGAATAAAATCACTTGGAATGGCGAAGACGAAAAAGGAAATGCGCAAGCACCAGGTGATTTTGATTTCTTTGTTGAAGCTGCTGATGGCAATGGCAGAAAATTAGCAGTGAAAACAGATTTTGATGGAGTGATTACGGGAGTGAATTATACCCCTGAAGGACCCGTCTTAATGGTAGGAAATCAGACCATTCGCTGGAGAGATGTTAAACGCATCATAGACCCCAGTCTTAAGAGGAACGACCAGAATATTAATGATGTTACTGCACTAGACTTGAAAAAAGATAACGCTGCAGGTGAAACTAAGAATGTAGGGAACGAAGCCGTAAAGCAGAGTGCCCCTCCAGCTCCAAGTTCTAACATCATGAGTTCGGTCGGATTGAGTCGGGACATGATGGAAAAGATCGCCAAAGAAACGGCAAAGGAGTAGGGAGATGGACTTAAAACGTTTACAGACGTTTGATGCTTTAAAGCCTGTCCAAACACCTCAAGTTGGCGGAACTAATTCGACGGCAACAGAGGTAGGTGGAACAGGGCCTTCATTCAAGAGCACCCTCGAGCAGTTGACTGAGCAAAGTAGAACGCAGCCCAGTCGAGTGCCGACGTTAGATGCTAAGAGTGTTGAAGGTGTTAAGTTTTCGAATCACGCTGTTGAGCGCATGAAGACTCGGGGAATTAATTACTCTCCAGATGATTTAGAGCGGCTCAATCAGGCAGTCTCAAAAGCTGCAGCAAAAGGTTCGAGGGATTCGTTGGTGTTAATGAATGACTCGGCACTGATTGTGAGCGTGAAAAATAATACAGTGGTGACGGTAATGGATAAGGCAGCTCTGAAAGAGAATGTTTTTACTAATATCGACAGCACAGTTGTTCTTTAAAAAAAATAATAATTAGGGCCGGTCCTCGTAGAGGAGGCCCTCCAAAAAATCGAGCTACTGACTGATTGATGTAGCTTGAAAATGACATGGAGGTCACACATGGGTATCTTATCGTCACTTTATACTGGTGTATCTGGTATGGCAGCTCAAGGCGAAGCTTTGGGAGTTATCGGTGATAACATTGCTAACGCCAACACTGTCGGCTTTAAAGCAAGCCGCGCAGAATTCCAAGACATTATTTCTAAAAACTTAAAAGGTATCCTTGGTGGTAACCAAATTGGTCGTGGTGTTAAAATTGGTGCCGTTAATCCAATTCTTTCTCAAGGTAACGTTGACGCTACTGAAAAAGTAACTGACTTAGCAATCTCTGGAGATGGTTATTTCCAAGTTAAAGGTTCTGACGGTGAGTCTTTCACTCGTGATGGATCTTTCCACTTTGACCGTGAAGGTTACTTGGTAACTAATGATAAACAACGTGTACAAGGTTTTGCTGCTGATGAAAAAGGTCAAATCCTCAATAAAATGACCGATATCAAGTTCCCACGTGCACTTATCCCTGCAAAGGCTACTAAAGAATTAAAGTTAGACCTCAACTTAGATTCTCGCGTGGAAGCCACTAAGAAATTTGATATTAAAGATCCATATTCAACATCGCACTATTCAACTGGTGTTGAAATCTATGACTCTCAAGGTAATAAACACTTGGTATCAATGTTCTTTAATAAAGTAGCTGATCGTGAGTGGGAATTCCGTGGTGTTGTTGATGGAAAAGAAGTTACGGGTGGCGACGCTGGTATCTTGTCTGAAGTTTGTAAAGGTAAATTAAAGTTTACTGTTGATGGAAAGTTAGATTCTCAAGAGCTTACTGACAGTAACTTCAACTTTGCAGGTGGAGCACTTCAAAACCAACAGATTAAAATCAATTTTGGTGATGATATTGCTTCTGGCGGTAAAGGTCTAGAAGGTACTAAGCAGTATGGTAAGAACTCTGATCTTATCAGTTGGAACCAAGATGGAGCTGCTGCAGGAACTATCACAAGCTTGTCTTTCAGTGACGAAGGTGTGTTGACTGCAGTTTACTCTAACGGTCAAGCTCAAGACTTAGCGCAAATCGCTCTTGCTAAGTTTGAGAATCCAGAAGCACTCTTCAAAGTCGGTAACAATCGTCTTAAAGAATCTAGAGATTCCGGTTCTGCTTCGATTGGAGCTCCCGGTGCCGCAGGACGTGGTAAACTGTTTGCTAAATCATTAGAAAGATCAACAGTGGATTTAGCAACTGAGTTCGTAAATATGATTCAAAATCAGCGTGGTTTCCAAGCAAATGCTAAGACTATCACGACAACAGATGAATTGTTAAACGAAGTCATTCAGTTGAAGAGATAATATAGGTAAATTTAGTGTGTGACGACAGGAGAGGCTTGCTCAGTGCAAGCCTCTCGTGTTATTTGAAGCTCATGAAAAAACTAATAAGCTTAATTTTAGTAACGATTTTTTTAACTTCATGCACTTTAAGTTTTAAACTCAAAGGCTTTGTTTATGGTCATTCTATTCGTCAAATGGAAGCTGATTATTTAAAAGAGGCCAAAGCTGCTTTAGGTGAAAAGCCAGCCGTCAATGTCTACACCTCAGGACTTAAAAAATACAATCGTATCAAAGATGCTCGTGAAGTAAAAATTAGTGAAGAAGAAGCAGAGTTTCAGGTCGACAAGACGATGCTTCAACCGCAGTTTGCAAAAATGTTTTTAGACTTTCTTGTTCAACAAAGTATCGATAAACCACAACAAAAGCCAGAAGATGTGCTTAATGCCTTCTTGGCACAGAATCCTGAGCCTTGGCCCACTGAGAGCTTTACCGTTCGGCTTATTTTGAAGAAGTCAGGGGACCTTTGGGACGTTGCTAGTGAGACTCGCCTCTAGCGCTCCGCGTGGTAAACAAATATTAAATTGATGAAATTAAAGCGCTTATTGCTAAAAAAGTGAGCTTTTTTTCTTTTCTTAGGGGGCAAAGTATTTTACTCTGCGCTCATGATCACTAATCAAAGTCAGGTTCCAGCCAATAAAATTCACGCATTGGTCGTTGAAGATGATTTAGAAATCGCCTCTATTGTAAGACAGGGGCTTGAGGCTATTGGTGCACAAGTTGATCTTGAGGCGAATGGCCGTTCGGGACTTCAGCGTGCTACCCAAAATAAGTATGATATTGTCGTTCTCGACATGATGATGCCTGAAATGGACGGCTTTCAGTTTTTAGAAAGTTACCGCCAGCATGGTTATCAAACTCCACTGTTAATTTTAAGTGCCTTACGCGAATTGGATGACCGCTTGAGAGGTCTGCAAATGGGTGGTGATGACTACATGACTAAGCCCTTCGCAATGGCAGAGCTTCAGATTCGAGTACAGAATTTAATTAAACGTGCTAATAAGGCTGTGGATCAAGCCGTTATCTCTTTTGGTGATATAAAATTAGATCGTTTGAGTCGCGATGTATTCCGTGATGGTAAAAAAATTGATCTGCAAGAGCGTGAATTCATGCTTCTGGAGTTATTTCTAAAAAATCCCAATAAGATTATTGGTAAATCTCTTATCTTAAAGCAGATATGGGATTATGATTTTGACCCACAGACAAACATTGTGGACGTTTTGGTATGCAGATTGCGCAATAAGCTTGAAAAAGATTTTCCAACTCGCCTAATCTACACAGTGCGCGGAGTTGGCTATGTTCTTAAATCAACAAACTGATTCTCTTCCTGCTAAAATCAATCTCAAAAGAGCATTGGTTTTTACCTTGGGATTTGCCCTAAGTATTACTATTGTTTTTGTTTTAGTTTACTGGCAGATCCATCTTGGCTTTGAGGCACAAGATAAAAAATATCTCAAACTAAAAGTCAGTGAGTTTTCTCATCGTATCGAGATACGAGGACTTGCTGATTTTGTGGAATATATTAATAGCGGTCTTGGTGTTGAAGATGACTCGGCCCTCTTTATACAGCTCTATTCTCCACTGGGTCACCTTCTTTACGAAAACGATGTTGTTTCTAAGTGGAATTTAGGAAGTTTAGTTCTAAATGATATTCGATCTATGGCTACGGATGAAGTTCAATATAGCGAGCAAGTAGCATCGGGGCAAAACAGAGTGCTTTTTTCTTCGCATCGTATGCGTGGTGGAGAAGTCCTACTGCTCGCAAAAGACTCGCAGTTTAGACAAGCCAATCTTGAAAACATTAACATGATTTTTTGGCTGTCATTGGCGCCTGTGGCGCTGATTGGTTTTTTAGTGAGTTATTATGCTAGTTATCGTGTGACAAGTCCTATTTGGGAGATGACTTCCATTCTAAAAAAGGCACATCTCGGTGATTTTAGTCATCGCTTGCCTGTAGGCTTAAAAAAAGATGAGTATTTTGAATTGAGGAAGATGATCAATCAAATATTGGATCAAGCAGAGCAAAATATTGGTAGTTTGCGCGATGCTTTTGATCATTTAACACATGATATTCGTACCCCTGTAACTCGCTTGAGGGGACGAGCTGAGTTAGCGTTAGAAGGTGAAGAGAGTATTGAAATATATCGGGAAGCTTTACAAAGTTGCTTTGAGAACTCTGACAAAATTTTGAGATTTTTTGAGACTCTCACTCAAATCTCTGAGGCAGAAAATCGTTCACTCAAGCTAAAGAAAGAAAAAAAGTCTCTTAAGTTCTTAGTCGAAGAAATATTAGACCTCTACGAAATAGCGTTCGAAGAAAAAGAAATAACTATTCATCGTAACTTTGTTGAAGATGATGAAGTTGAAATCGACAGCAATCTCGTCAAGAGAGCTCTTGCCAATCTCTTGGACAATGCCCACAAGTACAACCCTCAAGGAGCAAATGTCACAGTTCGCACTTTTAAAGATGGTGATTTTTTAGTGTTGAGTGTGGAGGATGATGGGCCTGGCATTCCATTTAAAGAGCAAGATATCATTTGGAACAGACTTTACCGAGGAGATAAGTCTCGCTCTGTTTATGGTATGGGGCTGGGCTTAACATTTGTTAAAGCAATTGTAGAAGCTCATGGTGGTTCTGTGAATCTAAGGAGCCCTTGCTATCAAGGCAGAGGTTCAAGTTTTGAACTGCGTTTTATAAAAGGAATTAAGAGTAGAACAAGCTATCTGAGATAATATCAACCTTGTCATATCCCCCTGTATTTGCTCTAATAAAATCAACTAAGGGGGAATGAGTTGATAGCTTTATTGGAGAAATACACGTCTGATTTTGTTGGTTTAGTTTGGGGTCTTCCTTTAGTTATAGCACTGGTTTTTTCTGGAATTGTTTTTACTTTTTATTTTGGTTTTCCACAAGTTCGTTTTTTTAGACATGCTATTGATGTTGTTCGCGGCAAGTTCGATAGTGCCAAAGATGTCGGAGAAATTTCTCACTTTCAAGCACTCACTTCGGCACTATCTGCCACCGTGGGATTAGGTAATATTGCTGGAGTCGCGGTCGCTATTAGTTTAGGTGGCCCAGGAGCTGTGTTTTGGCTTTGGGTAGCTGGATTTATTGGTATGACTACGAAGTTCACCGAAGTCACTCTTTCCGTCATGCATCGAGAAGTGCAACCTTCAGGTAAAGTGCATGGCGGTCCGATGTATGTCATTAAAAATGCCATGCCTAAAAGTTTTTTTCCTCTAGCATGGGTTTATGCCTTTTTTGTGATTTTGTCCTCATTTGGTGCTGGAAATATGTTTCAAGCAAATCAGATGGCTTCCATCGTTTCTGCAAGTATGGGTATTCCTGAATTTGCTACAGGACTATTTTTTGCTGTGGCTACTGGCTTAGTTGTCATTGGTGGGATTAAGCGAATTGGAAAGGTAACAAGTCTTCTAGTTCCTTTTATGTTGTTTGCCTATCTTTTAGGAGCAATCGCAATTGTTTTTATCGAATTTGACCAAATCCCAAATATGTTCAAACAAATTTTTGAAGGTGCTTTTGCTGGAACCGCTGCGGTGGGGGGATTTGCTGGAGTTGCCGTTAAAGACGTCATCATTATGGGAATTCGTCGTGCTACATTTTCCAATGAGGCAGGGATGGGTTCATCAGCAATGGCTCACTCCGCTGCTAAATCCACACCTGTGCAAGAAGGTATCGTGGCTTTGTTGGAGCCATTCATTGATACGATAATAGTTTGTACGATTACTGCTTTAGCTTTGCTTCTTACAGGTGCTTGGACTCAAGGTGGTATTGCAGGAGCTGAGATGACAGCTGTGGCATTTGAGACCGCATTGGGTCCCGTAGGGAGATGGATTGTAACGATGACAGTAGTACTGTTTGCTTTTTCTACAATGATTTCGTGGTCCTATTATGGCGAGCAAGGAGTTGCCTTTATTTTTGGTGACAAGGCTATCCCAGTTTACCGCTATGTTTTTATTCTCTTTATCTTTGTCGGTGCTATCACACAAATGAGCATCGTTCTCAACTTGTCAGATGCTATGTATGGAATGTTAGCTATTCCTAATCTGATTGCCTGTTACTATTTATTACCTAAAGTAAAAGAGGCTTTGAGAAGATACGATATCAAAGCGGGTCGTGAGATTTAAAAATAAAATTACTAAAAGCACTCGTTAGTTCGACAGAGTGCTCGATAGAATTAAAAGATCTTTTGGCGTCACTTTATGAGTGTCAGTAGCAGTTTTAAAAGGTACTTCTACCAAGCTCTGCCCTTGAGTCCCAATCATAATACCCTTTTTGCCAGCGAGTAAGGCTTCAACGGCATAATTGCCCAAGCGGCTAGCTAATATACGATCAGAAGCAGTGGGACTTCCGCCACGTTGTTGATGGCCAAGAATACAAACTTTTGCATCCATTCCAGATTTTTTACGAATGGCCTCTGCTAAATCATAAGCTCTGCCAGGTTTTTGACCTTCAGCGGTAATAATAATACTGCTAGTTTTGCCCTTTTGAATACTTTGACGAATACGATCTACGGTTTGATCAACCGTATTATTATTTTCTGGAGTAAAAATATCTTCAGCTCCTCCCGCAACTCCAACGTGAGCAGCAATAAAGCCAGAGTTGCGCCCCATCACCTCGACAATAAAGAGACGATCATGGCTAGCTGCTGTATCACGAATTTTATCGATAGCATCAAGAGCTGTGTTAACGGCAGTATCAAAGCCAATTGTCGTATCTGACCCAAAAATATCATTATCAATAGTACCTGGAATGCCCACAATAGGGATTTGATGTTCATTGCCTAAAGTAAGTGCGCCACGGAAAGAACCATCGCCACCAATACAAACTAAGCCATCGATCCCAAGGGCTTTTAGATTTTCTGCTGCAATTTTTCTGTATTCAGATTTCTGAAACTCAGCACTACGACCCGTTTTAAGAATCGTTCCACCTCTTTGAATGATATTAGCCATGTCTCTGAGTGAGAGTTGAGTGATCTTTCCTTCAATCATTCCGACATAGCCAGAAGCGATGCCAAAAACTTCAAGGCCCTTAGAAATACCAGTTCTGACAACAGCTCTGATCGCGGCATTCATGCCAGGAGCATCACCACCACTTGTAAATACAGCAATTCTTTTCATGAATACCTCTCAGCACAGAATAAAATAAAAAAGGCGCTTAAAGAAGCGCCTTTTTTTGTTTGCTTTAATTAAGTGAAATTACTTAACAAGAGCTTTGAACTCAGAACCAGCGCGGAACTTTGGAGTCCATGCTGCTGGAATTTTGATCGCTTTACCAGTTTGAGGATTGCGACCAGTGCGAGCTTTACGCTTTGCTTTAGTGAAAGTACCAAATCCAACAAGCTTTACATCGTCGCCTTTTTTAACAGACTTCTTGATGTTGTCCATTGCGCAATCAAGGATTGCTTCTGCTTGAGCTTTAGAAACTTTAGTCTCAGTTGCGATCTTTTCGATCAATTGTGCTTTGTTCATCTTTGAACTCCTCTTTGTTGTTACTGTTTAGAGACTCCCTAATCAAAAATTAAAAACTATTCTTCGTCAATATCAATTTGTGGGATTTCATCTTCTGGTGCGGCATTGACTGGAATTTTATAATCCTCACTTGCCCATTTTCCGAGATCAATAAGCTGGCAACGTTCACTGCAGAAGGGGCGAAATGGGTTTTTAATATCATATTCAATTTCTTTTTTGCAGGTAGGACAGCGCAATTTTATCTCCTTAAGATGACAATAAAGTAATCTATTGCATAGTTCATCCTGCTCATTGTTATGAACTAATAATTTTAGACTTTCAACAAAAGACAAAGGGCACCTAGTGGTGCCCTGATTTTTAAGATGAACTCATTTGATTCTTTTAGAAGCGGCGCAAAGTGCCTGTTGCCATCAGCTTTTGTTGGTTAGCAACTGGGAAGTAAACTTCGTAAGAGATAGCATTATCAGTCAATTTACCAGTTCTCACCATCAAAGTGATGAGTGAACGATTCGCACTTGTGTAGTAATCGCCGTAACCATCCACTTGAAAACCTTGGTAGTTGTTAATCACAGAAACTCTTGCATTGATTGCTAGGGGATTTCGAACAGCTCCCTGCGTATCGAATCCAAAGTATCCAGACCAGTACTGGGGAGTTGGCCATGCTGTGAATTGTAATGTAGCTGTGTTTGAATTTGTAGCGCTAGTCGTGCTGAGTGCAATTCTTAATGAACCACCAATCCATGCATCACAACTTGCAGTTCCACCTGAATAGTTTGTGCGATCGCAAACACCCATGGCATTTTTTAAAAACTCTTTGTATGCCGCTGCATCACGAATTGTTAGACTGCCAGTACCATAAGCATTATCTGTGTAATTGTAATCGTAGAAGACACCGCTTGTATTTGTGGGGACACCATTACCAAACACACATTGGTTGTTAATAATGACGTAACCTGCAGGGCACACGAGAGTGTTGTTGTTGCCGCCACTGCTTTTTTTATCATTGCCGCAAGCTACCAGGAGCG
>JBKHVM010000066.1:0-12490 GCA_046570065.1 Bdellovibrionia bacterium | reverse complement strand
ACAAATCTTATCGAAAACTCTTAATTATGCTTATCTTTTTTGACTTACTGCCTTATACGGGGAAGTGTGGAGAGCCGATCTCCTCAAGAGACCCGCTCAAAAATCGCTGTTATTTAAACAACAATTTAGCCAGCAATGCCGGTACTTTTTTCAAACTCTTTTACTTCTGTTTTACGATAGATCCATCTACTGGGTTAAAATAGATTTCCACTTTCTTACCTTCTTTATCCAAACCATAGATTTCATAACAAGAACCTGGCTGTTTAAATTTGTTGATTGTGTAGCCATCTGCCTGCACTTTGGCCTTGAATGCTTCTTCTGACATCCACTTTTCTTTCGGCTCATTGGTGCAATTCTTTTTTGCAAAAGCAGTTGTGCTGGCACTCAAAACCATCAAACTGATAAATAAAAACTTCATCACTATTACTCCCTTTAAAATGGGCTCATTCCCACGCCTCAATTATCGCAACTATTCAAAATTAGTAAATCGAACATATGACCTAAATAGCTGATTTATATAGCTCTAATCCATTTGTACCATGGACATTTCTCAAATTTAAACCGAGACTTTGAATAACGATAGGAACAAAAGGAGTTTACGATGAGAAATTCTCTAATTTATGATCTGCCAACGCGCATATTTCATTGGCTTTTTGCTGCATTGTTTTTAGGTGCTTTCGCTATTGGCAAGATCGTAGACGATGAGTCCTTACTTTTTAGCTATCACATGTTGCTCGGACTAATGATGGGCGGCCTCATTTTCTGGCGCTTCATCTGGGGATTTGTTGGTTCTCAGCACGCCCGCTTCAGTGGTTTCAACCTCAACCCTACAAAACTTTTTGCTTACTTCAAAGGCATTATCACAGGATCAAAACATAAAGATGCTGGTCACAACCCAGCTTCCAGTTGGGCTGCAATTACAATGATGATCTTAGGTCTTGGGCTTTCTATAACAGGATTTTTGATGACTACTGGCGCAAAAGAGAGTTTTGAAGATATTCACGAATTAATGGCAAATTCGTTTATTGTTGTGGTGGCTCTGCATGTGTCAGGCATAATTTTGCATTCAATACGCCATCGCGACGCTATAGCTCTAAGCATGATTGACGGTAAAAAGGATTCCTTCGCTTCTAATGCCACAATCAATTCATCTCGTCCTGTTGCTGCTCTTTTACTTATAGCTTTTATTGCAGGTGGAGCTATTGTTCTCTCGCAGAACTTTAATAGCACAACTAGAGAGTTGAATCTCTTTGGCCAGACATTACAATTAGGAGACAACGAGCTGGGAGGTAACCCCTCAATAAACTCGGAGTCCAACTACGACTCTAGAGATGAAGAAGAAGATCATGACTAACAAAGAACGCCTAGTTGTTATCACCGTACTCTCCTTGGTAGCCCTGATGGTAGGAGCAGATCTACTTGTAGATACTCAAGAAGGAGTAACCCTTTTACATGTATTTTTTGAAGGCAGCGCTGGACTTGCTGCTCTTTTTGGAATCTTCTACTTTGCTCGTGGTTCCTTTCAACTGCAGCACCAACTGGCAGACTCTTTAAATGCCAATCAGAAGTTAGCGCAAGAGGCTGCCGATTGGAAAAATGCCACACAAAAATATGTTCAAGGTTTATCAGAATCCATCGATACACAACTGACAAAGTGGAATTTAAGTCATGCTGAAAAAGAAGTAGCACTCTTACTACTCAAAGGCCTTTCCTTAAAAGAAATAGCCAGTATTAGAAATACCTCCGAAAAAACAGCCAGAGTACAATCAATGGCAGTCTATGCAAAGTCAGGCCTAACCGGACGCTCAGAATTAGCGGCTTTTTTTCTTGAAGATATACTCCAGCCCCAGGCTTCTATCACTAAAGACCTCTCTACTCCGTAAGAAGGTACTTCTCCTCTCAACGCCAGGAGCGATCAGTCATTTTCACCTAATTAAACAGAGCGCCAATGGCACCATTCTAGACAGTAGAGATTTATTAGGGCTATTATAGGTCTGTCTTTGGAGCTGAGATAAAATCAAAGACGCGGAAGTAACAGATCACAAAAGGATTTAAAATGAAAAAAGTTATTGGTATCCTCGGATCATTTATTGTCACATTAAGCTCAAGCGTAGTTTTTGCTAATGTCATTGAGCTTGCCGATCGCCCTCTACAGATCAGAGAACTTGAAATTGAACTTGATTCTAAAACTCAAAAACTTTCTAACGATGCTAATTCTATTTGTATTCCAGCCAACGATGCCATTACAGAAGCTGCTGAGTATGTTAAAAAAGAAAAAAATGCCGTAAAAATCTTAGAGCTTCGTTACACAAATAATGTTGATGCTAAAGATTGCCCTCAGGTAATGCGCCTAAAAGTTTCCGTACAATACCTCAGCCGCTAAGATCATGAACAATAACTCAGTAATTGAGAGTCCGGTCCTTAAAGGTCTCGATAAATTAGCAGAACAGTTTAAAATCGAAGGAGCTTCTCTTGAGGAGCTCTTTGATTATTTTGGGGTAGAAGGTCATTACCTGCTAATTACTTTTATGATCTTACCATTTCTGCAACCAATTCCACTTTGGGGACTTTCCACTCCATTCGGAATTCTCATTTCCGTTGTAGCTTTCTTTGCTCACATCAATAAGAAACCACTACTCCCTCAAAAGTGGAAGACACAAAAAATTAATGGAAATACTATTTTAAAAATTCGTGATGCTGGCCACATCGTCTTCGAAAAAATTCTATTTATGATCTACCCACGAATGGAATTTCTTTTTAATGGTCCATTTAAATATTTCAACACTGGAATTATAATTTTTAACGGTATTCTGCTGGCACTGCCACTACCTGTGCCGTTTTCTAATGCTTTTCCAGGTTGGGTTATTCTTTTTCAAAGTTTAGCTCACCTCGAAAAAGACGGTTTATTCATTATTATTTCTTATGTGCAGGCCCTCCTGTGCATCCTCTTCTTTGGAGCTTTACTCCTTGGATTTGAGTCGGGCCTACAATATTTTATGACTTCAATTTCTTCTCTTCTAACTTAGCTACATACCAAGAGCTTAGGCCCGCTGTAGTTAGGATTGAAAAGATCACCAGCAAAGAAACCCAACTCGGAATCTTGTAGATTTCGAGAATCAACATTTTTACCCCAATAAAACCAAGTATAGCAGCAAGACCTGGCTTTAAATAACGAAGCTTACTAGCCCACTCTGCTAAAACAAAATACAGTGCTCTCAGTCCTAAAACTGCTAAAATATTAGAAGCAAACGCCACAAAGGCATCTTGTGTTATTGCAAACACAGCAGGAATAGAATCCACTGCAAACACTAAATCTGTGATTTCAATCACAATTAAAGCCAAAAAAAGTGGGGTCGCAAAAAGAACACCATTTTCTCGCGTGAAAAACTTATTCCCATCAAAGTTAGAAGTTGAAGGAATAATCTTCTTAAATGTTCGCAAGGCCCAACTATCTGTTACATCTTGCTGATCGTCAGTTTCGCGAATGAATTTTATTGCTGTTATGACCAAGATACCACCAAAGATGTAGAGTATCCAATGGAACATCTGCAGGAGCTGAGCTCCGGCAATGATAAAACCAGCTCTCATGATAATTGCTCCAAGAACCCCATAGAAGAGCACCTTGTGCTGATATTGTGCTGGGATCTTAAAGGCACTAAAGATTAAAAGAATAACAAAAAGATTATCAACACTCAGACTTTTCTCGACTAGGTAACCGGTCAAAAACTCCACTCCTAAAGTTTTCCCATACTCAGTGGCAAACCAAAAATTAAATGTCAGAGCTATGGCAATCCAGATACCACTCTCAATAAGAGCTTTTTTTTGAGAGTGTTGACCACCCGCTTTGCCAAATAAACTAAGATCAATTATTAGCAAAATTAATATCCCGATTGTAAATGCTATCCACAACCATGACGAAACAACTGAAACATTCGAAACTAAGCCTTGCAAGTTAAACTCTCTTTCTTTGTCTAAATCCTTCTAGAATACCTAATAATGCGGGGAAGAACATTAAAACAAGAACTGAGCCTATCATTAAACCCCACCCCAATGCCAAGGCCAAAGAAGCAACAAAACCATCATTCCCCCCAATACCATATGCTGTTGGCATTAGACCAAGCACTGTTGTAACCGAGGTTAAGATGACAGGACGTAAGCGTAGGCTCGCAGCATCAACAATAGCTAGTTGCCAATCATCTATTTCTTTTAACCGAGTGTTGTAAAAGTCGATCACTATAATGCTGTTATTTACAATAACACCTGCCAACGCAATAATACCCAACATCGCCATAAAACTTATGGGTTGATTGTGAATAAAGAGCCCTATCATAGTTCCTGCAAACCCCAAAGGAATGGCACTCAGGACTAAAATTGGCTGTAAAAATGAACCAAAGGTGAGTATCAAAATCGCAAAGATCATCATTGCCGCAATCCCAAAGGCGCGCAACAAGCTTTTCATGCTCTCTTCAGTATCTTCATTTTCACCACCATACTCGACTCGCAAGTTTGGATATTTTGTCTCAATATCTTTGATCTTTTCTCTTGCCTTCTGAGTAGCCTCCAAAGCAGTTATCTTTTCTAAATCAACCTGGGCACCGACAACAATCACTCGCTTGTTTTTTTCATGTTGAATCAGAAGCTGGGAGTCTCCTTCCTTAAACTCAGAAATTTTATAAATCGGAATAAGATAGCCAGCGTTGTTGCCAACCTCCAAAGATTGCAATTGCTCAGTAGGATTACTAACACTCTCTCGTAATTTAACTCTAATATTTATTTCTTCATCTAGATTTCTGGTTGAGGAGGCCACTATCCCTGCGTAAGCTGCTCTAACTGTGGTTGCAACATCTTGTGTCGTTAAGCCCAAACGAACTAAGTCATTTCCACGAGGTATCACAGTAATTTCCTTTTTTCCAAGGACTTCAGAGTCGTCAATATCTGTAACTCCGTCGATAGTTGCGAGTACATCTTTTAACTCTTTAGCCATTGCTCTCATTTCCACAAAGTCTTTACCTAAAATATTAATTGCAATTGGCTTACCCTGCGGAGGCCCCCCTTTAAGAATCTCATAGTGCAACTTTACAGCACCTTCTGGAATTTGTATCTTACTTCGCAGATCATCAACAACCTCAGAAACCTTGCGTTCTCTTTCATTTTCTGGAGTGAGATTCACTAAGATTTGTGCGTAATGTGGGGCTCGCTTCGTAAAAGGATCCTCTGGGTCATTTTGCTGTATTCCAATTTGAGTAACAAAGTCACGAAGTTCAGACTGAGGAAGTTTAGCTATTTCTGGCTCAATTTTTTTCATCATCTCTGACATGGCTTCTATGGTCGTTCCTGGTTGACCATCTAATCTCACAAAAAAAGAATACACGCCATCTGGTGGAAATAGGATAAACTTCATCTGTGTAATCAAAACACCTACTAAAACAAAAACTCCTAAGGATGCAATCATTGCCTTGCCTCGGTTCTTTAGTGTCCACCAAACATAATTGCGATATTTAGTTACTAAACTATCGTACCATCCAATTTTCTTAGATTCTTTAAGAGCAAGATTCTTTGCATGCTTTTTGCCGATAAATTCTGCAAAATGTACTGGTGCTACAAAAAATGCCTCTGCTAATGACACTACCAGAGGAATGATAACCATAACAGGAATCTCAAAAACAAACTTCCCAAAAATTCCTGTCATAAAAAGCATGGGAGAGAAGGCAGCAACTGTAGTGAATACTGATGCTGTCACCGCAGGAATCATTTCAGTTGTACCATCCACAACTGCGGTCTCAAAATCATCTCCATTTTCTATTCTTCGAAAAACATTTTCGACTACCACGATGGCATCATCAACAAGCATTCCAGATACAATGATCAAGCCAATCATGCTAATTAAGTTTAATGAAAAACCCATTAACTGCAAAATAGTGATTCCAGCTAACATAGAAAACGGAATACCAATAGCAACAACAAGAGCAACCCGCCAAGGCAAGAAAAAGTTGAGCACCACTATGACCAAAATAATTCCAATGATCATATTGCTACCCAGAGTGCCAATGCGGTTTTTCAAATATTCCGTAAAGTCATTTACAAATCGATACTCAACCTCTGGAGGTAACTTCTCTCCAATCTCAGCCATGCGTTTTTGCACAGCTGCAACAGTTTTTAGGGCATCAGCTTTTGCTTTTTTTGTGATAATTAAACTAAAACTTTCGAGACCATTAGTACGGTACATAATGGATTGCTCTTCAAGATCCTCGTAGACTCGCCCCAAGTCTTTCACTCGAACTCCAAAACCCTCAAAATTCTTGCGAATAGGACTGTTTTCAATGGAGGCAACATCAGTAAACTCACCGTTGGTCTTTATTGCCAATTCACGATCTTGTCCATGGGTCATATCTCCACCAGGCAGTTGCAAATTATTTGCCTTAAGTGACTGAATAACTTCACCGACTGAAACCTGTTTAGCCGCCAATGCTTTGGGGTCTAATTCTACGATTCGCTCTTTCTTCTGCCATGCTGATTTGTTGACCTTAGCAACACCATTTACCAGTGACAGTTCATCGGCAATCTCTTTGACATACTCACGAAGCTCTAGCTTAGATAAGCTTTTTGATGAAATGGATAATTCAATAATTGGCGTTTGCCCCGCCTCCAGCTGAATAACTATCGGCTTTTCAGCTTCTTGAGGGTAATCCTCTACTCTATCCACAGCTCTCTGAATATCTGCGTTAGTCTTTTCGGGGTCACGAGCATCAGGATCTAAAGTAAGAGTGACAACGGCCCGGCTGTCCGTAGCGGAAGATTGGATTTTTTTAACACCATCTACCTCACGCAAAGCTTCTTCAAGAGGGTTTACAACTAGTCGCTCGATTTGATCTGGCGCCGCCCCCGGCATGACAGCAGTAACTAAGGTGACGTCAAATTCCACTGGAGGAAAGAGATCTTTTCGAATAGTCAATATAGAGGCTAGCCCAATTACCAAAACTATGGCCGTGAATAGATTGCCAAAAAGCGAATAAGTGACTTCATCATAATCTCCAAGAGCTCAAAATAGAAACTAGGACCTTGTTAAAATCAAATAGTATTTGCTTTTGATCCCACTGGCCCTCAAACTCAATTGTTTATGCTAAATCTCACTTGCTAATGCGTCAGGCCATTCGGCTTGTCTGATTAAAGATACAACCTCGACTTACAATCCATCCAAGCACTGTTGATACTTGGCCACACTCTAAAAATTACTGCTCACCCATATGGACTTCTCCTTTTTTGCCTGACATACTGGCCTCTCAATCATCAAGGAGAGACTTCATGTCCATTCCATTTATCGACCTAAAAACTCAATACAAAGTGCTTAAAGAAAACATCGATGCTCGCATTCACAAAGTGTTAGAACACGGAGCCTACGTTAATGGCCCTGAGGTTGTTGAACTTGAAAACCGTCTGGCAGCTCATACTGGTGCAAAATATGCGTTAACCTGCGCGAGCGGCACAGACGCCCTCCTTATGCCGATGATGGCTCTTGGCATTGGCCCTGGAGACGAAGTTATCACCACAGCTTTCTCTTTTATCGCCACTGCAGAAACTATCGTTCTAGCTGGCGCAAAACCTATTTACGTAGATATCGATCCAAAAACTTTTAATATCGATGTGACTAAAATCGAAGCTGCAATTACTCCTAAGACAAAAGCTATTTTGCCAGTTTCGCTCTATGGTCAAATGTCTGATATGGACGAAATTATTGCCATTGCTCAAAAGCACAATTTGTTTGTGATCGAAGACTCTGCGCAATCCTATGGGGCTTCTTACAAAGGCAAAAAATCAAGCAGTTTAGGCACGGCTGGTGGCACATCTTTCTTCCCGGCAAAGCCTCTAGGCTGTTATGGCGATGGCGGTGCTGTTTTTACTAATGATGAAAATCTCTATAAAGTCATGAAAGAAATCCGTGAGCATGGTTCAGAGACACGCTATTACCACACACGCTTAGGCATCAATGGGCGCTTAGACACTCTTCAGTGTGCTGTCCTTCTAGGCAAACTGGATCGTTATGATTGGGAAGTTGAGCAGAGACAAAAGGTCGCAAAAAATTATGACGAAGCTTTTGCTCACATCAAAGCTGAGGACTTCTCTACTCCCCATGTGAAATCTGACCGCAATTCTGTTTGGGCACAGTACACACTCACAGTTAAAGACAGAGATAGTTTTGCCAAAAAAATGACCGAAATGGGAGTGCCAACATCTATCCACTACCCACGCATTATGCCTGATCAACCTTGGTATAAAACACATACTGCTGATCCAAACGCAAAACTAGAGAAAGCAAGATGGGCAGCTGCACACGTCATCAGCTTGCCGATATTCCCAGACATGACTACCGAAGTTCAAGGTAAAGTCATCGATGCTGTTATCAAAGCTCTCAAATAAAGGACTATCATGACACAATTTCAACCTTTGGCAAAAACCGTAAATCTTAAAACTCCCCAAGGAACAATCACTTGGGGAGATTGCAAAAATTTTGTGCTCTTTGCAGGGCCAGATATTATCGAAGATGAAGGCATGGTTCTCGAGACCGGCAAAGAAATCAAAAGGGTAACGGACGCCCTTGGCATCCCATGGATTCTTAAATGCTCTTTCGACAAAGCCAATCGTCAAAGTTCTAAAAGCTTTCGTGGCCCAGGAGTCGATTCAGCCCTCAAGAGCCTGGACAAAATTAAGTCTCAAATTGGCTGCTCATTGATCACAGACGTCCACGAAACAAATCAAGTGGAGGCAGTAGCAGAAGTTGCAGATGTAATTCAAATTCCAGCATTCTTATCTCGACAAACTGACCTGCTTGTTGAAACTGCAAAAACTGGCAAAGTTATTCACATTAAAAAAGGACAATTTCTTGCTCCTTGGGATATGAAAGCTATTGCTCAAAAAGCGGTGCAAGCTGGAAACGACAAGTTGCTACTTTGCGAGAGAGGAACAACTTTTGGCTACAATCGCCTCATCAATGATATGACCGGTTTAGTTGAAATGCGTAACTTAGGCTTCCCTGTAATTATGGATTGTACTCACTCTACTCAGTTACCAGGAGCCACTGGTGAATCCAGCGGAGGTCGCGGAGAAATGGTATGGCCTCTTGCCCGCGCTGCTATGGCCGTTGGTGTGGATGGGATCTTTCTAGAGACTCACCCCAATCCTGCAGAAGCTCTTTGCGATGGTCCAACCTCATTGCCACTAAAGAATTTAGAGGCTGTGCTTAAAAACCTAAAATCCATTTTCAACACTCATTTTAATTAGTCTTGAAAAAGTTAGCATTAGAGTCCTTAAAGATATTATTTGCAGCTGGTCTAATATACTGGCTGCTGCGTTCAGGTCGACTTAGCTTTGACGGCTTAGATGAATTAATAAATATTCAATTTCTGCCTCTTGGCTTCATCCTGCTCTGTGGCAATATCTTTTTTGCTTCAGAAAGATGGCGCTTGTTAGTTTCGATTCAAAATTTGAATGCAAAACCTTTAGGAACTTTAAGACTCACTCTTATTGGTTTATTTTTTAATTTTGCAATGCCTGGCGGAGTCGGCGGAGACGTTGTAAAGGCCTGGTACTTTCATAAAGATTTTCCCGATTCACGGGTTGTCGCTGTTTCCTCTGTAATGATCGATCGCATTTTAGGCCTTTATGCCATGATTCTTTTGGCTCTTTCCACGATGCTCTTTGATCTAAGTTATATCTTTTCAATTCCTGTGCTCAAAGCGCTCTTCGTGGTCGTCTCTTTGGTGTGGCTGGGATTCTCTCTCGCTCTAGTCATTCTTTTCTGGCCTCGTTTGCGCGAGAGCCGACGCTTTGAAAAGTTGTTCACGCTTATTCCACTTGGGGCTAAACTTCACAAGCTCTATCATTCTTTACACTTCTATGGCTCAAATAAAAAACTACTTGTTGCAGGCATCTGCTTAAGTTTACTTTCACAATTTTGTGCAATTGGATTTCTGTGGCTCGTGGCGAATATTTTAAATCATAATCCCATTGAGTTTCACACCATAGCCTTTGTGGCACCTCTTGGATTTATTACTACAGCTCTGCCAATCTCACCCGCTGGTATTGGTGTAGGGCAAACAGCTTTCTATTACTTATTTAATCTTTATACAAATACGACGTCTTCATTGGGCTCAGTGAGCATCACTGCCTTTCAAATTGGCCAGTTTTGCTTAGCTCTTATTGGGGCACTTCTCTATGTTATGAAAAGACAAAAAAATGAGTCTTTAGAGAATCTCAATAATTTGGGATAAGTCTTCGATAAATAAGAATTTAAAATCACTAAATTGCTCTTGAAATTTTTGGCAAAGCTCTTGCTCACGATTGAATTCAGGTGATCTTATTAAATATAAGTGACTCACACCTGCCCAATACGCAGCAAATAAGTCAGAAGCTTTATCCCCTGCCATTATAGAATCTTCCGAATACTTTCTCTTTCTAGAGAAATCCCAAAACATTCCTGCACGAGGCTTACGAGAAGGCGCTGTGTGTATTAGTTCCATATCCAGATTTGGACAATAAAAAGACCAATAGGCATCGCTTAAATAAACTTGCTGACGGCAAAGAAGCTGCAACATACGCTCATGGACTTTATAAAAATCTTCTGCTGAAATCTTCTTACGCCCCACTCCTGACTGATTGCTCATCATCACAACAGGAATAGATTTTTTATTTGCAGCTCCAATAAAAGCAACTGCATCTTCCTTAAGAACTACTTTTTCAGGATCGCCATTGTAAGGCACATCCTCAACAATCACATGATCTCTATCTAAAAAAACAACCTTGGAAGAGACTTCTGCACTGTCATTAAATTCATTCGGAATCCATTCCTGCAACGCTTGTATCTCAAACAATGAGACAACAGCATCAAACTCTTTTGGATCCACGACAAAATCACCAGCCCCTATCTCTAGAGGATTAAAGTTTTGGGGGGCATGCTCTAAAAAAATAACGAGCCCAGGAAAGTAGGCTCCAAATTTCAAAAAGGCTTCTTGTAAAGGTAAAACTAGAATATCTTGCGGGCAAGCTTGCCACTGCCAAAAAAACTTGGGATCCACCTCTTGCCCCAAAGCAATCACTTGCTTGGCTTCTCCCGATTCACTCTCCAGTTGGATTAATAGATCTAGCAGAGATTGAAGATCCACTTCTTGCGGCAAGCCCCAAACTGATTCAAAAAGTCCAAGAGGCATCCATAAGACACCCCTCTGTAAATTAAAAATCTGCTTAAGAGTCTGACTATTCATCAAAAGTATTTAACGTGACCTGATTCTACCAATGCTTTCTCAATCATAAAACACAAGCAGTGATAAATCACAATATGAGCCTCTTGAATTTGAGCAGTATTATCACCGTTAGCAATAATAAAATGATCTGCTAAATTCATCGCCTTAGCTTTTCCACCATCTTTTCCAGTTAGAAGAACTGACTTAGCTCCAATTTTCTTAGCTTCTTCAAGAGCTTTTATAATATTAGAAGAGTTACCAGAAGTTGTAATTGCCAAAAACACATCTTGCGGTTTTACCAACCCTTGAACTTGCCTAGAGAAAATAAAATCGTAGCCATAGTCATTACCAACAGCCGTCAATAAAGAAGTGTCTACGGTTAATGCAAAAGCAGGAATCGAAGTTCTGTCTTTAGAAAGTTTTGCAACAAGCTCTGCAGCAATATGCTGAGCATCTGCTGCCGAACCACCATTACCCGCAATATAAAGACGCCCCCCATTTTTGTATGACTCAACGATGAGATTTGCGACTTCAGCCAAACTCTCTACTAGACCTTGGTTTTGCTGCAATCTTTGGATGTTGTTGGCTGCTTCTGTGAAGGTTTGAAAAATATAAGATTTGTAATCCATACTAGGACTCCTTGCTCAGGACCCATATTTCCAAAATCAGCTAAACAATGCAAGGACTTACTGGCCTTGAAGTCATCTCAAATATAGAGTCTAATAGAGCCACTCACCCCCTAGGAGTTCAAATGGGATTATTGTTAAAGCAGTTATTTGCCTTTATTCGATTGTTAAATTCAGACACTGGAACTTACCAATTAGCTTCTGGCCTCGCATTGGGCATTGTTCTAGGTTTCTCTCCATTTATCTCAATTCAGACCTTTATTATTCTGACTATTATTCTCTTTTTTAGAGTGCAAATTGGAGCTGCATTTGTATCTGCATTCTTTTTTAAATTTGTAGCTTTTCTCTTTGATGGCCCTGCTGATTCTCTTGGCCGAAAGATTCTGGAGAATCCAGATTTTACCCCTCTCTTTACTCAGATGTACAATATGCCACTGGTGCCACTTACAAGATTCAACAACAGCATCGTGATGGGCTCAGGAGTTGTGGGCTTTCTTCTTGCGATACCGGGGTTCTTTGTTTTTACTTTTTTAATTCGTAAATATCGCGAAACCATTTTGGTTAAAATTCAAGATTCAAAATTGATGAAAGCTATCAAAGCAACTCCATTTTACAATTGGTACCTCAAGT
>JBKHVM010000065.1:0-13153 GCA_046570065.1 Bdellovibrionia bacterium | reverse complement strand
GAATCTCACCCGCGGCCGTCACGTGGTCTGCATGGACGTGAGTGTCGAGAACATATTTTAGTTTTAAACCAAGTTCGTGAATCAACTTTAGATCACGCTCCACAGTTTCGATCACAGGATCAATGAGCACTGCCTCTTTGCTTTGTTTATCCGCTAGGAGGTAGGTGTAAGTTGAGGACTCATGTTCAAATAATTGATGAAAGATCAAGTTTGCATTCATATTATCTCCCGGTATTTCTTTCTTAACTTCTTTAGATATTGGATTATTAGACGTAGGATATCCAGCTTCTTTCCAAGCCAAAAAACCACCTCGCAGGACAACGGCATTAGCGCAGTTTTCAGCTCGCAAAAGAGCTTCACTGGCCTCCTCAAAATCACAGATCAATACCATTAACTTTTTATGGGGAGTCTTAGAAAGCTCAGCACCAAGCACCTCAGCAGCAATCCACTCTGCCCCCGGTATATGGTCTTGCTTATAAATACTCTCTGGTCTTGCATCTACCAAGCGCAGGGTCTCTGGCTCAGCTGCCCACAAGCTGTATACGGTCTCTACTGATAACTTTAAAGGAAGTGATGTTTCCATGAATCCTAATTTATATCAGTAGAGCCAATTTGCTTTATGTCTGCAAACATAATCTTTGTAATTTTAATTATGTCGAAGATCATAACCCTAAAAAAGGAATTTAAATAAACTGGTTTCATCAATCAGGTACAAAAAAGGAGCCAGATATGAAACCGCAAGTAAGAGCATTTTTTGATCCCGCAACTTACACTTTGACATATGTTGTCTATGACAAAGCAACTAAGGATGCCGTTATCATCGACCCAGTTTGGGATTATGATCCTGCTGCTTCCGTCCTTAATGACAAGTCTGTAAAGGATGTTGTGCAGTTCATCAGCGAAGAAAAACTAAATCCTCATTACGTTTTGGAAACTCACGCCCATGCTGATCACCTCTCGGGTTCACAAATTTTTAAAAAGTATTATCCAAATATCAAAGTAGCTATTGGAGAAAACATCACAGAAGTGCAAAAAGTATTTAAGATGCTTTTTAATTTAGAAGCGCAATTTGATACTGAAGGAAAGCAGTTTGATCTCTTGCTCAAAGACAAATCCACTCTTACTGCCGGTTCACTAAAAATTGAAACTATCTTTACACCAGGACACACTCCTGCCTGTGCGAGCTTTGTTATTGGCGACACAGTCTTTACAGGTGATGCTCTCTTTATGCCAGATTATGGAACTGGCAGATGTGATTTCCCTGCGGGCTCATCAGAAGCTCTATATGATTCTGTAAAAAAATTGTATCAACTTCCAGATGAGACTCGAGTGTTTGTAGGTCATGACTACCAGCCTGGCGGGCGCGGTGTCGAGTATGAAACAACCATCGGAGAATCCAAACGCAATAATATTCAAATCAAAGCTGAAACAACCAAGCAGGATTTTGTAGATTTCAGAAATCGCAGAGATAAAACTCTTGCAGCCCCTAAACTCTTGCTCCCGAGCGTGCAAGTGAACATTAACGCAGGGAAACTCCCTCAAGCAGAAAATAACGGAGTCCCTTACTTAAAAATTCCACTTCGCTAAAGGGAATCATTAAAGTGATACCAAAAGTGCTGTTCCAACAAGGGACAGCGCTTTTTTTATTTCAATACCATTAGACATTTGCGATGAGAACCAACACTCTCTAGGGCTCGAGAGAAAGAAGTTCTGACTTATTTAGAATTTTAATATCCCGACCTGTTTGCTCAATAAAGCCTTGCTCTTCAAACTTTGCCAAAGTCCGAATGACTGTGGCCGCCGTGCTCCCGCAAAAATCGGCAATTTCTTGTCGCGTCCACATATGACTGGGATACATTTCTTTTAAATAAACTAAAGATTCAGCAATTCTGGCTGTGACATTTTTCTCCGAGAGAGCGATTTGTTTTTGTTCTGCCAAACGCATTTCTTTGGCCATGTTTTCTAATAAATACTCTGAGAATTCACAATTGCCCTGCATGATGGAGCGCAAATCTTCTTTGGCAATAAAGCTGATCACAGTATCTTCTAGAACTGTTGCCGTTGCATGATAACGTTCTTTGGCAAATAGGCTGCGGTGACCAAAAATTTGCCCAGGTTTAAATAAGCGCACAAGATGGTCGTGCCCCTTTTCGCCCACAATGATTAAGCCGACCAAACCCTTTTCTACCATATAAAGACCTAATGGAGATTCATCGGTTTGATAGACATGATCTCCCCGTCGGTACTCTTTGCGTCGACCTTTTAAGAAATACTGCGCAATATTCATATACCTAACCTAAAACTAAAACCCAGCCTTTGCCAAGCACAAGTCCCTATATTCCAAGCTCTGCGTCGAATTGAGAGCCTTGTTTAAACTTGAGACTATGTTGGCGAGCATAGACGGACTTTAGCTTCAATAGTATTCTTTCAACAATACGAGGAAATTATATGAAAAAAATCTACCTTACCATTTTGGCCCTCACAATGATGTTCACTCAGAGTAGTTTGGCGGAGGCTGACTATGTGCTAGTGGATGTTCGCACCCCCCAAGAATACCAACAAAAGCATTTGAGTGGCGCACAAAATATTGATTTTTATAGTCCTAATTTTGCGACCTCTCTCAAGGCACTCGACAAAAATAAAGAGTACAAAATCTACTGCCGCAGTGGGAATCGTTCAGGTCAAGCAATCCGCCTCATGAAAGAACTTGGTTTTAGCAAAGTTGAAGATGTGGGCAGCCTTGAACAGGCTCAATCCCGTCTCAAAAGGCAATGCAAAGGAGCCTGCTAATTGTTTTAAATATAAAAAAAGGACCTGTAGTTTGCGCTACAGGTCCTTTTTATTTCTACATTTTATGGTTTAGTTGACGTCCTTGTAATCAGCATCGATCACATCGTCGTCTTTACCGCCAGCAGTGCTGCCCCCAGCTTCACCGGCTCCCGCGCCAGCGTCTGCTCCAGGCTGCGCTCCTGTCTTTTTGTAAAGATCAGAAGTCATCTTGTGAACTAAGTTCTGCAAACGCTCAAACTGAGATTTGAGTGTTTCCGTTGCAGCATTTTTGTCCTCAAGAGTTTTCTTTGCTTCAGCCACAGCTTCTGTTGCTGTCTTGACATCATTGCCATCCAATTGGCTGCCTGAATCCTTCATCAACTTCTCTGCTTGGTAAACTAAGTTATCCAAGTTGTTACGTTGAGTTGCAGCTTCAGCTTTTTGTTTATCAGCTTCTGCTTGAGCTTCAGCTTCATGAACTGCCTTTTTGATCTCTTCCTCGCTCAAGCCGCTCTGAGCTGTAATGCGGATCTGTTGTTCTTTGCCTGAAGATTTATCTTTGGCAGAGACATTCAAAATACCATTCGCATCGATATCAAAAGTCACTTCAATCTGCGGCACACCACGAGGTGCTGGTGGAATACCAGTCAACTCAAAACGGCCCAAAGTTTTATTGTCTCCAGCCATTTTTCTTTCACCCTGCAAGACATGAATGTCCACACCAGGTTGATTGTCTGCTGCTGTTGAGAACACCTGAGATTTTTTAGTAGGGATCGCCGTGTTGCGCTCGATGAGAGTTGTCATAACACCACCCATAGTCTCGATACCTAATGACAATGGAGTGACATCTAACAACAAGACATCTTTAACATCACCGGCCAAGACACCACCCTGAACTGCTGCACCAAGTGCTACAACTTCATCTGGGTTCACTGTCTTATTTGGCTCTTTGCCAAAGAACTCTTTAACAGATCTTTGAATTGCTGGGATACGAGTTGAACCCCCAACAAGAACCACTTCATCGATGTCAGAAGCTTTTAAGCCCGCATCAGCTAGAGCTTTGCGGCATGGCTCCATGGCACGCTTCACGAGGTCTTCTGTCATTTGTTCAAACTTGGCTCTCGTCAATTTAATCTGCAAGTGCTTAGGACCACTCTGGTCTGCAGTGATAAATGGCAAATTGATTTCACTCTCTTGCGCTGTTGACAACTCAATCTTTGCTTTCTCTGCAGCTTCTTTTAAACGCTGAAGAGCCATTTTATCATTGCGCAAATCAATAGCTTGGTCTTTTTTGAACTCTTCTACCATCCACTCTAAGATACGAGTGTCAAAGTTATCTCCACCAAGGTGCGTGTCACCGTTAGTTGCTCTCACTTCAACAACACCATCACCAACTTCAAGAACAGAGACGTCAAATGTACCACCACCGAAGTCGTAGATTACAATTTTTTCGTCTTTCTTTTTATCAAGTCCATAAGCCAAAGCTGCTGCTGTTGGTTCATTGATAATACGCTTCACTTCTAAACCAGCAATACGACCTGCATCTTTAGTCGCCTGTCTTTGCGCATCGTTAAAATACGCAGGAACTGTGATCACAGCTTCTGTAACAGGCTCACCTAAGTAGTCTTCTGCAACTTTCTTAAGTTTTGCTAAAACAGCTGCGCCAATCTCTTCTGGAGATGCAAGCTTGCCGCCCTGAATTTTAAAAGCACAGTCATTGCCCTTAGTGACTACGTTATAAGGCACTAATTTAATTTCTTCTTGAAGCTCTTCGTAGCGACGTCCGATAAAACGTTTTGCTGAATAAATTGTATTCTCTGGATTTGTCACCGCTTGGCGCTTTGCAATTTGCCCCACCAAACGATCACCATCTTTAGTGTACGCAACGACTGAAGGAGTTGTTCTTGCTCCCTCTTCATTAACGAGGACTTTGGCCTCGCCACCTTCCATAACCGCAACAACGGAGTTCGTCGTACCTAAGTCAATACCGATAATTTTTCCCATCCTGTACTCCTTCAGTTAAAAATAAATTTCACTTCTAAAACATGGGGTCATTTTGAGATCCGTCAAGGCTGGGCCTTGGCAAAATCTTAAAAAAAGCCCCGCTTTTCGCCCTTAACGCCAACCCCGTGTAATTTGGCGATTTCTCGCAAATGTTTCTCTTCTTCTTTTGAGATTTTCTCTGGGAACTCGACGTTAATATGATAATAAATGTCACCCCGACGATTGCCTCGCAACGAAGGTAAACCTTGCCCTTGGAGCTTTACTGAAGCCCCTGGCTTGGCACCACGAGGGATTTCAATATTCGCCTTACCTGTAACTGTATCCACCTCAAATTCACCGCCTAACAGCATCTGCACGTAAGGCACGTCAATTTCGGCAATAAGATTGTCCCCATCTCGCTCAAAGCGCTTGTCATCTTTAACACGAATCTCAACATAAAGATCGCCAGCAGGTCCTCCTCGGAATCCTCCTTCGCCCTCTCCTGAAACACGCAATCGCGTTCCTGTATCAACACCCGCAGGAATATTTAGACGAATCTTGCGCTTAGTGACTTTGCGCCCCTTACCTTTACATGACTTGCAGGGATTTTTGATAACAGTTCCTTGCCCATGACATGTTGGACAAGTAGAAGCCATCTGAAAAAATCCTTGCGATCGGATCACTTGCCCTGCGCCATGACAGGTGTGGCAAGTATCAACTCCAGAACCCTTCTCGGCTCCAGTGCCTTGGCAAGAATCACAGGAAGTTTCAGTTTCAAACTCAATTTCTCGCTCTAAACCTGAAATAACGTCTTTAAGAGTCACTTCGGTGACGTAGCGAAGATCAGATCCCCGACGTGGAGCATTGCGATCTCGCGGACGTCTTTGACCACCGCCAAAAAAGTCGCCAAAAATATCACCAAAATGCGAAAAAATATCTTCAACATCAGTAAAGCCACCAGCTCCGCCGCCCATGCCTTGATTGAAAGCGTTATGACCAAAGCGGTCATACTGCGCCCTCTTTTGGCTATCGCTTAGCACCTCGTAAGCAGCTGCTGCTTCTTTAAACTTTTCTTCGGCTTCTTTGTCTCCAGGATTGCGATCAGGATGAAACTGCATCGCTAATTTGCGATAAGCTTTTTTGATGGTATCCCCATCAGCATCTTTAGAAACACCTAAAATTTCGTAATAATCTCGTTGTGACATACGCCACTAATATGGGCGCACTTTAAAGAGAGTCAATGTTAGGTTACGAAAAAAATTAATTTGCTTGTTTTTCGAGCAACTTTTGTCGAACTCGCTCGAGAATTTCGGCACTCAAACCGCTGTTTTTGAGATCTTCGTAAAGACGCCAAGCCACTTCACGCTGCCCCTCCTCGCTATAAAGTCTCGAAGCCAAGGAGTATAGCCAAGCGGGAGCCCCGTTCTGAGCGGCCTGAACCATGAGGCCTGCTGCTTTTGTTTTGTCTTTTTCTTCGTAAAGGGCGTGATAAGAAGCCCGGTATAAAATAGGCCAGTCCTTGGGAAAGTTCCGTACCGCTTTGTCAAAGATCAAGGAGGCCCCTTCATAGTCAGAAATGATCACGGTGAGTGCCAATGGCCCCGTGGCCTGCGGCATTCGAAAATGGGGAGACAAGTTCGTGATAGCATCTAACATCTGATACAACCAGGATCGAGGCTGGCAGGTGTTTTTTGCAATTTCATTTTCACAATAATCAAACCCCTGAATGGCCTGAATCCAAAATAGATCGGCCACAGTTTCATGGAAACCAAAAACAAAACGCTCCACCATCGGCATGGGCGGTGTCTTCATAAATTTGGTTTGATCAAATTCAAGCTTCTCCCCCGTAAGGCGAGTCCCGAAGGCAAATATTATTAACAAAAAAATGGGAAACAAGAAGGAGCGTTTTTTCATGCTGTTAGTACAAAAAGAAAAAGCTCCTCTGTCAAGAGAGGAGCTTTTTTTGAAATTCAAACTCTTTTAACAAAACCTATGGAATACCATTAATAGTATTTCTCATAACCTTTAACTCATCAATTGACCATTGATCATCAACTGCCGCAGATGAAACAATTCGAGATAAAGCACCTGCTCGGAAAGTATTCACAGCTGTTGTGCAGGCCGCCGGATGGGCAGATCCTCCCCCTGCTGAACAAGCCGTATCAACTAATGTAGGCACCACACCACTTGCATCAGTTAACATTATACAACCTGAATTGACAGCTGTTGGACAATAGGTCCCAGAGCGAGTCTCAGCATTTGCTGGTGGTGTATGATATCCGTTTGCAGGAAGCGCAACAACACCGGCAGTAAAACCAACGTCGTAACGCAACTGACCTTCGGGAGTATATCCTACAGCAGCAAACCGGCTATCAAATGTATTGTACTCGGCAAAGAATGCTTTCTGTGAAGTATACAAAGAAGCCAAGTTTGATTTCGCTTCTGATTGACGAGCTTTCGCCATATACTTAGAAACAGATGGCACTGCGATCGCAGCGAGAATTCCGATAATGGCAACAACCACCATCAATTCGACGAGCGAGAAACCTTTCGTATTTGAAAAACGTGATGACTTCAACATGACAAAACCTCCGTGCAACACAAAGCTGCAGTTAATATCGACATCATTATTCTTGCTAATGAGACACGACCTTGCAAGTTTTCTTCTCAAAATAAGACAGCTCAGGTATAATGATTAAGTGCTTGTAAGATCTCTCCAGACCTAGGTCTTGAGAAATTCTCAAAAAGAAGGTGAGGAAGCCTATGTCCAACGATCCATTTCCCTCAGGGCAGGACGAATTTGAATCTGGGGTGGCCACCGAGGGCCGCGTGGAAACACCTAAACTTTACAAAGTTTTATTACTCAATGACGACTACACTCCCATGGATTTTGTTATTTTAGTTCTGACTCGTTTTTTTAAAAAAACAGAAGACGAGGCCACGCAGATCATGCTGGATGTGCACAAAAAAGGCTCCGGCATTGCCGGAGTTTATGCTCTTGAAGTCGCCGAAATGAAAGTGATGCAGGTCAATCAATTCGCTCGCATCAATCAGCACCCATTAAAATCAACTATGGAACAAGAGTAACAAGAAAAGAGGACGGCCATGCTCAGTAAAAATCTCGAAAGAAAATTAGCTGAGGCCACCGAAAACGCCAAAACTCACAGACACGAGTTTGTGACGTTGGAACATATCTTTCTAGCTCTCACAGAGATGCCAGCTCTCGTCGAAGTGCTGGAAGCCTGTGCCGTCAATGTGCAAACTTATAAAAAAGAACTGCGTGAACAAATTAAAAAGACACCACAGATCACGGATGACCTCCTCGATCTCTATGGTGGTTATGAAAGTTGGACTCCTGAGTTTACACTGGCTTGTCACCGTTTGATCCAAAGAGCTGCCATGCAAGTTAAAAGCTCAGGACGCAACACGGTGAACGAAGCGACTTTGCTTGTGGCTCTCTTTTATGAACAAGAATCTCATGCCCTTTATTTTTTACGCCAGCAAGGCTGCTCTCAGTTTGATGTCATTAACTTTATTTCTCACGGCATGAGTAAGGACGCTGACGGCGATATTAGTGCGGGACCAGCAGGCAAAGACATTGATGGTCAAGCTCCTGATCGTGCTGCCAAATCAGCATTGCAAACTTACTGTACCAATCTCAACGAAAAAGCACGCAATCAAAAGATGGATCCGGTCATTGGCCGTGACGACATCATTGAAAGAATTCTACAAGTTCTCTCTCGCCGAACTAAAAACAACCCCCTTCTTATTGGTGAACCTGGCGTGGGCAAAACTGCCATTGCCGAGGGCTTGGCACAAAAAATTGTCTCAGGACAAGTACCAGAGACTCTTAAAAACGCCACTCTCTACTCTCTGGATCTGGGTGGACTTCTTGCGGGCACAAAATACCGAGGTGATTTTGAAGCGCGCCTTAAATCCATCCTCAAAGAAATCGAAGCTCATCAAAAAGCAATTCTCTTTATTGACGAAATTCACAGTATTGTCGGCGCTGGCGCCACTAGTGGTGGTTCTATGGACGCTTCTAATTTGCTTAAACCCGCACTAGCTAACGGTTCTCTGAGCTGCATCGGCTCCACCACCCACAGTGAGTACCGTCAGTATTTTGAAAAAGACAGAGCTCTCAGTCGTCGCTTTCAACGCATTGACATTCAAGAGCCCACAAGAGAAGTCTGCATAGAAATTCTTGAGGGTCTTAAAGAGCAATATGAGCAGCACCATCGAGTTCACTTTTCACAAGAGGCCTTAGTCTCGGCTGTGGACTTAGCCATTAAACACATCAACGGCAAACTTTTGCCAGACAAAGCTATTGATGTGATTGATGAGGCTGGAGCATTTTGGCGCATGAAAGACGCACAAACTCCCACCATCAACCTCACTTCAGAGCACATTGAACAAGTCGTGGCAAAGATGACTGGACTCCCCGTTGCGGCAGTCTCTTCGAGTGAAAAGAAACAGCTCAAAGATTTAGATAAAAAATTAAAAGCTGTAATCTTTGGTCAGGACGAAGCCATTGATAAACTCGTCACCGCCATTAAACTCTCTCGCTCTGGCTTGACGCGAGAAAATAAACCTATTGGCAGCTTTTTATTTACAGGTCCCACTGGGGTTGGAAAAACAGAAGTGTGCAAACAATTGGCACAAATCATGGGCATTCAGTTCACTCGTTTTGATATGTCTGAGTACATGGAAAAACACTCGGTAGCTCGCTTGGTTGGTGCTCCTCCGGGATACGTGGGCTACGAAGATGGTGGGCTCTTAACTGAAGCTGTTAATAAGAACCCTTACAGCTTGATTCTGCTCGACGAAATTGAAAAAGCACACCCCGACATCACGCAAACACTTTTGCAAGTGATGGATGCGGGCCGACTCACCGACTCTCATGGACGTGTTGCTGATTTTAAAAATGTGATTTTAGTAATGACGTCTAATGCAGGAGCACTTGAGACGAGCAAGGGCTCTGTGGGAATTGCCGAAATTTCTCGAAGCTCGATTTCTATGGAGGCCATTAAGAAGTCTTTTGCTCCAGAGTTTATCAACCGCTTGGATGCCATTGTCTCCTTTAATGATTTACCAGAAGAAATTATTGTTAAAGTTATTGGAAAATTTATTGAAGAACTCAACATGAAGCTCCTCGAAAAAAATGTTGAACTTCAGCTCGAGCCAGAGGTCATTCAGTGGTTAAAAGAAAAAGGCTACGACCGAGTCTATGGAGCTCGCCCACTGGCACGCACCATTGATGAGCACATCAAAAAGCCTTTAGTGGACGAATTGCTATTTGGCAGATTGTCAGAGGGTGGAAAAGTGCAAGTGAGCCTCGAAAAACAAGCTTTGAGGTTCCATTTTAGCACCACTTCCCACAATGGAACTGGCAAAAAATCTCAAAAAGAAAAAGTCACTACGTGATGGCATTGACAATTTAAAAAGCCATGCCATCTTTATAAGTACTACGAGGAGGTAGTACAAAATGGTTTGGTTCAAACGTGTTGGACTTTTTATATTAACTAATATTTTAGTCCTAGTTACTGTCGGGATCGTGTGGTCCTTGATCTCTAATGCCTTGGGCTTAACTGGACTTAACAATAATATGGTCTTCCTAGTAGCCTTCTGTGCTGTTTGGGGTATGGGCGGAGCTTTCGTCTCTCTCCTTATGAGCAAGTGGATGGCTAAGATGTTTCATGGGGTCAAAATTATCGAGCCCACTCATGCAGACCCTCGTCTTCGCCACTTAGTGGAGCGCGTGCACCACATGGCTAGAGCTGCGGGCATGAGTAAAATGCCTGAAGTCGGTATTTATGAATCTGATGACCTCAATGCCTTTGCTACTGGCCCATCAAAAAATAACTCACTTGTTGCTGTATCAACGGGCTTGCTCAACCGTATGTCAGAAAAAGAAGTCGATGGCGTTTTAGGGCACGAAGTTGCGCATATTGCTAATGGCGACATGGTAACAATGACTTTGATTCAAGGTATTGTGAATGCTTTCGTTATGTTCTTCTCGAGAATTTTAGCTAACCTTATTGCTTCTAATGTGGAAGAGCGCTACCGCGAAATCGTGCGTTTTGCAGTGACTATCGTCGGTGATATCGCTTTCTCTATCTTAGGTTCCGTGGTTGTGAACTACTTCTCTCGCCAAAGAGAATTTAGAGCTGACGTTGGTGGCGCAAGATATTCTTCTCGCGAAAATATGATTGCAGCACTTCGTCGCTTGCAGTCTGCTTACGATATGCCTTTTGAAGCCCAAGAAGGTGCTACTGCCACGTTGATGATTTCGAATCGCCGCAAAAAAGGTATCGCAGGTTTGTTTATGACTCACCCGCCACTCGAAGAGAGAATCGCAGCTCTTGAGCGCGGTGGTAGATAATTTGAGTTCTCGTCTTAAGTATTCATTTCAAGGGCTGATGTTGGGGCTTCTCACATCAGCCCTTTTTGGTTGTACCACCACATCTTCTCAGCGCAGTGAACAACTCTCGCAAGCGCTTCAAGAGCAGAATTGCAACAAACTCAAAAGTCTCACTGAAGATAAATCTACAGCAGGACATGATTTTGTACAACTCCAATACACTCTCAAGTGCGACCTAACCTTTAAGTACACTCTACGCAACCCCCAGTGGTATCAACCACTGGTCCTAGAGATTCAAAAGCAAAAAGCTGCAAGCACCCCGAACCTCGATGATGATTTGCAGTACTGGTATGACACAGCAAAAAGTTCTCGAAATAAAAAAGAAAAAGAAGAGCTCTACCAAAAAGTTATCTCTTGGGGCGGAGAAGATCCTCTCACTTTAAAAGCTCAAGATGAACTCTACGCTCTTTCTCCTCGTTTATCTCCACAAGCAGATACTTTTGACAAATTGATTTTAGCCCAAGACTATCGTGATGCTATAGAAAATAAAAAGGCTTTAGAAATCATCAACACTCTACTGAAAGAAAAAATAGATCTCAGCACTCACCTCAAGGCTCTAGAGCTCAAACGTCAAGTCCTTCGCTCTCTCCAGAATAAAAAAGAGATCGTTACTACTACCAAAGAAATACTCGATCTCCATCAAAAAGAATTTAAACAAAATAAAAAACAAAACGCCGCAGACTACCTAAAGAGTTCCCTCCTTCATGGTCGCGCCGTATGGACTGAAAACAATCCCACACAAGCACGAGAGATTTTTAAAGCGGCGGCAACGGAACTCAAAGGTTTACAAAATCTTGGAGAACTTTATTGGGTTCTAGGCAAACTGGAAGACGAACAAAAAAATACTGCAAGAGCTAGAGAGTATTTTACGCTAGCTCTCAACGAACCAGAAAACACTTTTACAGCGCGAGCTCTGTGGAGTGCTGGGTGGTTAGAGTACAAAGAAAAGAATTACACACAAGCCCGCGAGTGGCTTAGAAAGCTATCCGAAAAGGACCAAGAGGACCATCGCGCCAAATTCTGGGCAGCAAGAGCACTTAAAAATATCGAAAACAATGAAGAGCTTCTCAAGAAAGAACTTAGCGCCATCATAGAACAAGATCCTTTAGGATATTATGGAGTTTTAGCAAGACGCGAACTCAAACAGACCTACACCCCGATCACCATTGCAAATAATAATATTGATTTTTCAGTTTTAAAAAATTGGATATCCGCTCAGGACTATGAGGATCTTTTAGTCCTATTAGATTTGGCTCCCAATGACGTCAAAAAATTAGCACTAGAAGATCTGCATCAAAATAAAGTGCCAGCACAGAACATCGAAGCACAGTTCAAGTTTGGCAAACTCTACGCCAAAGCAAAATTGTACTTGCCTCTGATTGCAATGATCCAAAAGCTCCCTGCTTACGAGAGACAAGTGCTGCTGCAAGCTCATCCTGAATTGATTTTCCCTACAGATTATTTATCACTCGTAAAAAAAGAAGCGGAAAAGAACAATATCCCAACAGAGTTTCCGCTCTCTATCATCCGCCAAGAGAGCACATTTAATCCCGAAGCGCGCTCACCCGTGGACGCCTTGGGGTTGATGCAGATGATGCCAGCTTTGGCACAAAAAAACGCTTCGAGAGTTGGTGTCACTTACACAACTCCTTTTGATTTGTTCAAGCCAGAGGTCAATATCCCTTTAGGTGTTGATGAATTGTCGCAACTGCTCAAACGCTATAAAGGGAGCTATATTCTGGCGAGTGCAGGATACAATGCAAGTCCCAAAGCCATTGCTGGATGGATAGAACAAAGACATCGCACAGATGCTTTAGAGTTTATCGAAGAAGTTGGTTATGACGAAACCAGAACTTACATCAAACTCATGTTGCGCAACTTTATCATCTATCGCCAACTGACAACCAAAGAACCCTTCCTCTTCCCCGAAGAACTCCTCAAAGTTCTCTAAAACAGAATTGCGACACCTTTTCCTCTCAG
>JBKHVM010000064.1:0-13379 GCA_046570065.1 Bdellovibrionia bacterium | reverse complement strand
GGCTCTGCAAAAGCCTAATGGAGTCTTAATGGCGAACGCATCACGCTTGGCGGATGTGCGCTCTAGAGGTCTCTCTTGTTGTGGGGGCTAGGGGAGGTTTTGCCACAGAAGCTGCTGGGAGATGGAACCCCTACTCTGTGGATAACTCTCCCTGAGGCTTGGGGTCCCGAGACTAGAACTTGAGGACCTAGGTGCAGGAGTGAGGCTGTGGAGTTTGGCTTTTGTGGGGGAGTTAGTCTTTGAACTGGTCTTTGGGAGTGTGGATGGTCAATTATTGGTAACTTATTAAAAAGTTCATGATCGATGGGGGAATAGTCGATATTCTATTGAGGTTTAGGAAGGGTCACCATGAATTTAATAAAAAAATCGATTTCGGGAATTTTCCTTTTAACAACTTTGATTGCAGCAGATGCACAAGCTCAGTCTTTAAAAGATGGCATGGAGTGCCGTTATTTAAGTGTGATAGAGTCTGGTTTCTTGGCAAATCATGTTCGCTATTCTGATCGCAACAAAGAGTTAAGTGGCCGAACAGTAAATCAAATTATCAAGAAAATGGATCCCACTAAGATTTATTTTACTCAGCCTGATGTGGATCGTATTCGTGCGGTTGCTGGTGATGTTTTTGAGAAAACAAAAAAACGTGACTGTAAGTTTTTAGAGGAAGCACAAGCACTCTTTTTGACTCGTGTTAAAGAGCGTGCAGACTTCGTTAAAAACTTTTTGGGCAAAGACTATAAGTTTGATGATAAAACTGAGTTTGTTTTTGATCCCGAAAAACAACCTTGGCATAAAACTAGCGCCGAAGCTAATGAGTACCTTAAAAAGTATGTTCACTTTCAAGTTGCTAATTACTTGGCTACTGATATGAAGCTTGATGAAGCGAAGTCTTCAGTTATTAAAAACTATGAGCGTGCTGTTAAACGTGTGCAAGAAACAAAAGTCACAGATTTATACTCTGACTATTTAGATGCTTTTGCCCGCGCTTTAGATCCTCATTCTTCTTTCTTTTCTTCTGACGTTTTGAAAGACTTTGAGATTCAAATGAGCCTGTCTCTTGAGGGTATTGGCGCTACACTTTCTTCGCAAGATGGATTTACTGTCGTAGAGCAGTTGGTTCCAGGTGGTGCTGCTGCACGCTCTGGTCTCATCGAACCTCAAGATAAGATTGTGGCTGTTGGACAAGAAAAAGGTGCCATGGAAAATGTCATCGACATGGATCTTAAAGACGTCGTTAAAAAAATTCGTGGTCCTAAAGGAACAAAAGTACGCCTTACAATTTTACGCAAAGCTGGGGATGAAAAGTCACGATTTGAAGTCATTCTTACTCGCGATAAAGTAAATCTTGAAGATGAAGCTGCTTCGATTCACTACATGGATCGCGTGATCAATGGTCAAAAGAAAAAAGTTGGAGTTATTAACTTCCCGAGTTTTTATGCGGACTCACGTCGTGGAGGGCGTTCTTCTGCTAATGACATGAAAAAGCTAGTTCGCGAAGCTAAGAGCAAAAAAGTAGATGGCTTGGTTTTAGATCTTTCTTCGAATGGTGGCGGATCTCTTGAAGACGCTGTTAAAATTGCGGGTCTCTTTTTTGGACGAGGCAACGTCGTAAAACAATCTTCTAAAATGGAAGATCGCGGTGAAGCGACATTGGCCGATACCGATGAAACAGTAGATTTTAATGGCCCTCTTGTTGTTTTGACTTCAAGAATCTCAGCATCAGCATCGGAGATTGTCTCGGGGACTCTCCAGGACTACAAGAGAGCCGTAGTTGTTGGCGGAGATCACACTTATGGTAAAGGTTCAGTTCAGTCAGTGGTTCCAATTCCAAATAATCTTGGGGCGCTTAAAGTAACTGTGGGTATGTTTTTTATTCCTGGTGGTAAATCAACTCAGCACCGCGGTGTAGATGCTGACATTGTTTTGCCAGGTCCATTCTCCACAAATGAAGTGGGCGAAAAGTACATGGAGGAGTCTTTGCCGCCAAAGACTATCAGTCCTTTCTTGTCTAACGAAGCTTATGTCAAAGATGGTCCTCAAGCATGGCGACAAGTTCAACCTGAGTGGCTTAAACAACTTAGTGTTCGTTCTGCGACTCGTGTTGAAAGAGATCCCGAGTTTAAGAAGATCAAAGATGAGCTGAAAAAAGCTCAAGAGCGTGGGAAGTTGATCAAAGTTGCAGAAGTGCTGACTGACAAGGATGCCAAAGAGAAGAAAGAAAAAGAGAAAAAGAAAAAGAATCTCAGCAAAGCTGAGAAAGAGAAAGAGTATCTCAAACGCCCTGATATCACTGAGTCAGTCAACGTTTTAGCAGATTTGATTCAGCTCTATGATGGTAAAACTTTGCCCCCTCAGGCTAAAAAGTAAGCAATAGCTAAGATTCTATGGAAAGGGCCTCATTTGAGGCCCTTTTTGTTTTGATAGGCGCACCGCATTTAAGAAGTTAATTTAGCGACAAAATTGAGCTTTTTTTATAAAAAAGTCTTTCTATGGGAGGCATTTAGCATGGCCAAAAAGAAACCTGTTGTGCGTGAAAAAAAATCCACGCCCAAAGCCAAATCTCAATCTCCGACTAAAAAAGCAAATTCATCAAAAGCAAATTCTACGACTCAATTTTCGGGCTTAAGTAAGGACCTGCTTTTAAAGATGCACTCCCTCATGTTGAAGAGTCGCGCTTTGGAAGAAAGACTTATTAAAATCTACAAAGCGGGGGAGTCTTATTTTTGGATTGGTGGGCCAGGTGAAGAAGCTTTTGGTGTTCCGCTCGGAATGCTTGTTAATAAAGGGCAAGGGCTGGCTTACGATTGGTTGCATTTGCACTATCGCTGTACACCAACCTTAATTGCTATGGGCATGCCGATGATTGATTCTATTCGTATGATGATGAATAGAGCCACGGATCCGAGCACTGGTGGTCGCAACTTTTCGAATCACTACTGCTTTAAAGAAATGAACGTAGCTCCAGTCACATCTCCTATCGAAGTCCAATATCCTATAGCATGCGGAACAGCTTTGGCGCAAAAACGTGCTGGGCATAAAGCGATTTCTGTTGTCACAGGTGGTGATGCAGGAACAGCTGAAGGTGATTTTGCTTCCGCCTTGATTTGGGCTTCTCGAAAAGGTCAAGAACTGCCAGTATTGTTAACTGTCCAAAATAATCAATTCGGAATTTCCACTCCATTCTCTGGTCAGCACGGGGAAACTCATATTGCTGATCGCGCTCGTGCTTTTAATATTCGTTCACGCGTGATTAATGGTAATGACCCTGTAGAGACTTATATCGCTCTCAAAGAAGAGATGGAATATATCCGCAAAACAGGAAAACCATCATTTGTAGAAGCTCGTGTTTCTCGCCTCTATGGTCACTCTTCAGCATCAGGTGCTAATTTTGTAACTAATGAGGTTGATTGCCTCAAAGAATTCCAAACAAAGCTGATTGCAGCAAAATATTTGACGCAAAAGATGATTGATGAGGAGTGGGCCGCGTACGAAGCTGAAGGAATTCGCGCACAAGAAACTGCAAGGATGGAGCCGGCTCCAACTGCAGCGTCAGTTTGGGATCATGTGTATGCTAACAATGAAAATGCGGATTGGAGAAAATTCTAATGGCAAATATGGCTCAAGCCATCCGTATGGCGCTTCACTTTGGTGAAAAACATTTAGAAGTAAAAGACATTTTTGGTCAGGATGTGGGGGCTCCTCTTGGAGGCGTTTTCACTGCGACTCAAGGCCTAAAGACGGCATGGAACTCTCCACTAGATGAGCGTGGAATCATTGGAGTAGCAATGGGTATTGCTATGACAGGTGATCGTTGCGTGGCAGAAATTCAATTTGCCGATTATATTTTTAACACAATTGATTTGCTAAAAATTGCTGGGAACACTCTATGGTGTACGAATGGTCAGTACAATCTTCCAATGGTAGTGATGACACCAGTAGGTGCTGGAATTCGTGGAAGTGTTTATCACTCGCATTCTTTTGACGCGTGGGCCTCGCGTTTGCCAGGTTGGAAAGTCGTGATCCCATCAACTCCGTTGGATGCCTACGGCTTGATGTTAGCTGCCATCAAAGATCCAAACCCAGTGCTTTTCTTAAAATCTAAAGCTTTAATGCGTTACCGCGGTGAAGAGCTCATTCCTGGAGAGCCAGCTGATGAAAAAGAACTCAAGGCGATGATTGATGCGCCAATTGGCGATCGTTCTAAGTGGCAACCGCAGTGGCCTAACCTAGAAGATTACACTATCGAGATTGGCAAAGGTAAGGTGACTCGGCACGGAGAGCAGATCACTGTAGTCACCTATAGTCGTATGGTGCATATCTGTAATGAAATCGCAGATCAATTGGCAGAACAAGGTTACTCAGTCGAGGTTATTGATCTGCGTTCTATTTATCCTTACGATTGGCAGTTGATTAAAGAGTCTGTGTTAAAGACGAAGAAAGTTTTGTTCGTGAATGAAGACACAGAAGTGACAAACTTTGGAGAACATTTAGCGTATCGTACAACACAAGAGATGTTCTATGAGTTGATGGCTCGTCCACGTGTGATTGCAGGTAAACATTTACCGGGCATTGGACTTCACCCTAATTTAGAAGATAACTCTGTTCCTCAAAAACACGAGATTGAAGCAACAATTTTAGAGATGATCGCGGAAGTGCCCTAATGGCTTTATCTAAAACGAAGAAAAAAGTACGTCGTAGAGTTAATAAAAAAAATCAGAAGATTATATTTGATAAGTACGAACTCTATCGCAAGGCTGTTCAATCAGCAGAGCAAGATGTGGTTTTTATTCGTAACACCTTTAAAGATCTGAAGGGGCGTGAACCAAAAACCATGCGCGAAGATTTTTGTGGGACCTTTGCTTTATCTACGGAGTGGGTCAAGTTAGATGCAAAACATCAAGCTATTGGTGTGGATCTTGATCCCGAACCTATGGCTTATGGGCGAGAGCACTACCTGAGCAAGCTCAAGCCCGAGCAGGCGAAGCGTATTCAGTTGATTGAGGGGAATGTTTTAGATTCTCACTTACCAAAAGCAGATATTGTTCTGGCAATGAACTTTTCTTATTTCTGTTTTAAGAAACGAGAAATGATGAAATCCTATTTTGCCAATGTCTTTAAGACTCTCAATAAAGACGGCATGTTTTTGATTGATATTTTTGGTGGTAGCCAGTGCTACGACGCCATCGAAGATGTGATCAAGCACGATGGTTTTACTTATTTTTGGGATCAAACCAATTTTGATCCCGTAACCAATGAAGCTCTTTTTCATATTCATTTTAAAGTAAAAGGGCAAAAGATTGAGAGAGTTTTTACGTATGATTGGCGTCTCTGGAATATCTCAGAGTTACGAGAAATTTTAGAGGAAGTTGGATTTAAGAAAACCCATGTCTACTGGGAAGGAACGGCTAAAGACGGTTCGGGAGATGGAAATTTTCACAGAACAGAACAGGGTGAATCTTGTTTGAGTTGGATTGCCTATATCGTAGCCGAAAAGTAAATGTTACGGGCAGATTAATTATATAAAAAAAGAGCTTCTAGTTTTAGAAGCTCTTTTTTTGTTTATTCGTGGTTACTTGAGATAGCTAAAACGTTTTTGAATGTAATCTGCAATAGCTTTTTCTTGTATTCTCTCTGTTGGGTTTTCACCCTCAGATGTTTTTTTGGTGAGCTGTAACTTAGATTTGAGCCACAGCACAATTGACTCTGGAGAAGATTGGCTACGAGGAGTGAAGCCCTCGGTGAGATCCAGACAGACACTGCGAGCAGCACCCTGTCTCGGAAGCAGAGAGGGAGTATTTCGAGCTGCCGTATCTTGAGATGAAAATGCTAATGTTGGAAAAGTTCGGCTTGCAAGACTTGCCCAGCGATCACAGTATTGATCATTGCTTAGATGTTGAGTAAGAACTTCATTTGTTTTTGTATTTTTATATATCCAAGTGCCAGCTTCTTGCGAAAATTCTGGAATAAGTTTCTGTGTGATCTCTGGAAACTTTAATTGGCTCTTTTTGAGGTATTGATTGAATAGAGACTGACTGACAAGTTCGGGATAAGTTTTTGCATTGTACTTGCGCCAAATCAGCGTGGCTTCATAATCTACGCAGTCAGCAAAGAAGCTCAAAGGGTAGTTTCCGAGGACTGTATTGTAAAAAGTTAACGAGCACTTGTTTTTGATCTCGGCAAAGTCTGAACTTGAAAAGTTTTGAGCCTTATTTTTATTAGCATTGAATTTGCTAATTAGCGTTGGAGTCCTGCAGCTCTTGTTGTTATTAAATTCGCGACCATCAAAGACTAACATTTTGATGAGATTGTACTTCTCTGGTGATCTTTGCAAGAGCAGTGAAGGATTAAGACGATAGGTTGTTAGGGTCTCTGCAAAGTCTTCATTAGGATTCGCCTCTCCATATTTGGAAACAAAGGGCGAATAATGTTTGCCTTGATGTGAACTTACATATTCTTTGTCATTATTAGAAGTTGATTGCCACTGAGAGAGGTTTTTCCATGTTTTTGAAGTATCATAGTCGGCAAAGTAGTTATCTGAGTAGTTGTGAGCAAATTCATGATACAAAGTGTATTGTCGTGACAGAGAAGACTCTTTCTCCCAACCATCAAACAGATGAATAACGGCGTTCGCGACAGTCAATTCAGCGTCATCACCATAACTAGCAAGAGAATACCCTCGCTTAAAACGTATGAGTTGTTTGTTATTCTCATATGGTAAGTTGTTTCTATCAAGTAGTTCCATTGTTCTTATAACATCGCGTATTTCATCGGCAGTGAAGGTGTCAGCATTTTTCCATGAATAAGGGGACGTATTGATTTCAAACTGTTCCATTAGGAAAAGCATTTGCGGACCAACCTCTTTTCCAAAAATAGCTGAAGCGACACAGAGAGCTTTCTGACAACTTTGAGGAATTCTGTATTTGGCAGTAAAATCCTGAGGAAGATCTTTTTCTTCTGTTCTCCTAAAGGTAGAACCAGGGCTTAAGAGTTTGATGAGAGCCAGAACCAAAGCGGGTTCTTCATTTCGTAAAGTAATACCTTTATAATCATGAATACTACCAGGTTCTAGTGAGGTTTTGCTAAAATGTCGTTTGTAATAGTTGGCGATTTCAAGAGAGGTTAGAGGAAGTCGTTCACGACAAGCAGCATTTTGCACATGAAGTTCTGTAGCTCCCCACCATGCGAGTTCTTCATTGCTGGGTTTGCGGGAGGATGGCGTGAGTGGCACAATGTTATCTTTGTTTTCCCAAGAGGTTGTACTTGGGGCGCGCTCATTTGAGATCTCGGGTGTACTAGTGCAGGAAGCTGCAAAAATAGTAACAAGAATAAGTCTAAAAAAAATGCTAGTCACTTTGATCTCCTCAATCAAAAAAGGTGGCAATAGAAATCTTAAATAATAGAAGGTGCTTACTTAGCACCTTTTGATTTAGTACCTTCAAACAAATTATAAGCTGGCTCAGAAGGCTTTGCAGTTGTTGGGCGATTGCCAGAAGAACTTGGAGCTGTTGTCGAGCTGGCAACAACAGGACCTTCGCAAAACTTACTGTCAGTGAGCCCACAGGAGTTGGCGATAGATTTACAGAGTGTGACGCCTCTTTCTGTTTTGTCGCCACTTTCGAATTGGAACATAGAGCCCTTACGTGTTTGCAACCGATCTATTTGATTGAGACAGTCTTGCAGGCCTTCGCCGTTGCTGTCAGCAAGGTTAATAATTGCTGACTGGGGACTTTCTCCACCAGAGAGGTCTGGCTTGAGTGCTAGATTTAATTTTTGACGAAACTGAGCTTGGCGCTGTTTTGGAGTAAGAGTGCTCCAGTTCGAGTAGCTGAACATCTCACCAAAATTTTCGCCATCTTTAAAACCATAAGTCTTGGCCGCGGCTTTGAGCATGGACTTGTTTGCTTTTGCTGAGTTCACAATTAGGGGAGTGACTTGATTCCATTCTCCACGAGTGAGGTGCCCGTAACCTTTGTTGACGGTGACGTTGCCATTAGCATCGATCTTTTTATCCATGCAAAAACCATAGGCTTGAATTTGTTCTGCCATCATTTGATAGAAAGTTTCTCGTGCATTGAGGTTGGCAGCTATGTTGTTATTTTTTCGCTTAGATGGGTTTTTGTAATCAAGTTCTGTAAGTTGATTAGTGCTAGCTGCTAATAGAGACAAATATTTAAAAGAAGGTGTGCGTCCAACGACATCTTTGATTCCGCAAGCGACACAAGACAAGTATGCACTTTCTACGACTTGATCGTAACCACAGTTGCGATCACTTTGGGCAAAAGCAGATAAGCCTAAAAAATTACTGAGCAAAACAATAGCAAGTTTTTGAGTCATAGATCCTCCACTCACAATTATGACAAAAGCTAATTGCCTTTGCCATGCACAGCGGAGAAGTCTGGTCTAAAGAGTGGCTACAAAGATTTTGCGGCTAAATCTAACTCTTCTTTGGTAAACAAAGGTGTGAGACCTAGATTATGCTCAGGAAAGCTTGCAGGTAATTGAGGGTGGCGGAGAATCACACAAAGTACATGATCAACAATTGCACCAGCTTGACGAAGGTCTTGAGTGGATAGCAGCACTTGTCCACCAGTTGTTACTACATCTTCAATGACGAGTAGTTTTTTTCCTTGAATATCAAGACCCTCGGCGAACTGACAGGTGCCGTAGTCTTTGGCCTTCTTGCGGACAAATAACACCGGCAGACCTGTTTCAAGCGAAAGTGCAGTGGCAATAGGGATGCCGCCAACTTCGAGCCCAGCTAAGGCTTCAGTGTCAGGCGGAATATGGGGAGCTAGTTGTTTTGATATTTCGCGGAGTAAGTGGGGCTGTGCTTCGAAGCGGTACTTATCAAAATATTCGTGAGAGGTTTGACCTGAACGGAGTTTAAAAGTGCCGGTGAGATGTGAAATTTTATAAATCTCTTTTGCCAGCTCTTTCTTATCCATGGATTCTCCTCATTTAGTTGCGACGTAGTTTAGCTTTGCGCAGTTGCCATTGCTCGAGAGCATATTTTCTGAGGTCTTCGACGTTGTCGAGCTCATCGACTATTTCGACGCCTAATAATGTCTCTACAGCATCTTCAAGAGAAACAATGCCCGTGACCACACCGTATTCGTCAACAGCGAGGGCAAGATGTTCTTTCTCCTTGATAAAATAATCTAACACTTGCGAAACCGTCATACGCTCAGGAATGCTGGAGATTGGAGAGACAATTTCTCCAATGAGTTTGCTATGAAGGTCAGAAGAAACAGCCTCATGGATTTTATGACGGAAGGTCATACCGATAATGTTGTCCAAGCTATCGTTGTAGACGGGTATGCGAGAAAAACGTAGAGGTTTGTGTTTATTAAAGACCTCTTCTACGGTTTCATCAGCGCTTAGAGCAAACATCACCGAGCGTGGAGTCATGATGTCAGAAACGTAAATCTTATCTAACATTAAGAGATTTTTGATAATGTTAGACTCTTTATTTTTAATCGTGCCTTCTTCTACGCCCATCTCTGCCGTCATAAGAATTTCTTCTCGTGTGACCTCAGGGGCTTCCGAGTCGCTGGCAAATATTTTAGAAACCCATTCTGACATCAAGACAAAAGGGTAAAGGATGATGATCATCCCTTGGATGATGTAAGGAGCAACTGGAATGAGACTCTTCCAGTGATTGTTGCCAATTGATTTAGGAATAATTTCAGAAAGTAGTAGGATCAAAAACGTCAGGATGAATGATGACAAGGTGACCGCTTCGTCACCCCAAATATTTTGTACTTGGTAGGCAATAGCTGCAGAACCCAGAGTGTGGCTAAGGGTGTTGAGGGTTAAAATCGCAGAAATAGGGCGATCGATGTTTTCTTTGAGGTGTTCTAGTAAAATAGCACTCTTACGACCTTGTTTAACGAGAACCCCAATGTAAGAAGACGTTGAAGACAGTAATACAGCTTCTAATATGGAACACAAAAA
This sequence comes from Bdellovibrionia bacterium, assembly GCA_046570065.1. Lineage (GTDB taxonomy): Bacteria > Bdellovibrionota > Bdellovibrionia > Bdellovibrionales > Bdellovibrionaceae > JBKHVM01. The sequence goes on along the minus strand of JBKHVM010000064.1, from coordinate 3,428 downwards.
TGAAACACCGATGGTAAGGACAAATAAGACAATAATGGTAGTCATGGAGTTAAAACTAATCCTTGTTAGATAGGCATCTTATCACAATGAGTAAGGTCCCTGTCTATAACGCCTCTGGTTATACTTGATTTTAGGCAAAAAGATATGAGTTTTTTTGAGACAAGGGCGATGAAGTAATTTCAGGGGGTTAGTGGCTGAATTTGACCTCTCGTGAAAACTTCAGCATATATAATGCGAAACGTCGGGGGACCTATGAGAAAAGCGCTTTTTTTAGTTTTAGTAGTAGCACTAGGAGCATCTCAATCTTGGGCTAAGAAGAAAGATAAAACACCGGACAATCCACCTAAATCAGAATCTTGCCCTTCATACGGCTGTGATAACGATGAAGATCGTGGTCAGGGGAGTGACGATGTGGATGGACGTGGGGGCGGTTATGACGGTGGCGGAGACGATCGTGGTGGCGAAGGTGGTATGATTGGTGAAGTCTTTGCAGTTCGGATTCGCATGCCCATGTCTGCACAAGTGGAGTTAGCTTGTACCGATGGGGATTTAGTTAAGGAAGTCATCACACAGGTCAATGAAGAAGGAACTTTGGTGTTAGGAGATTTAACCCTAAAGCTCAGACTTAACAAGAATATGGTTAACAAAGAGAACTTGGCTTCTGTAGAAGCTTTACGTGGATCTGATTTGCCAATTTTTATGGTTTACAAATCATGGTCTCCAGATCGTGCCATGACCCATACTTTTGTAACTGAAGTTGAGGGTGTGAGCTCTGAATGTCAGTTGCGAATCATTCCAAATTAATCGCCTTAATAAAAAGAATTTAAAAAAAAAGGGGCTAAGTGTAAACTTAGCCCCTTTTTTTATTGGTAAATTTTAGGCAAAAAAAAGAGGCATCTTCCGATGCCTCTTTTTGCTAAGCCATAAAGACTACTTGTTTTCAGCTGCACGTTTAGCTGCGTACTTCTTAGCAAGTTCTTCTTGGATATTGCGAGGTACTGGAGAGTACTTTGCAAATTCCATCGAGAATTCACCTTTACCTTTTGTTGCAGAACGAAGGTCAGTTGAGTAACCAAACATTTCTGTAAGTGGTACTTCTGCTTCAATCACGCAGTTGCCTTCGAAAGAAGTTGTACCAACGATAGAACCACGGCGCTGGTTGATTTGACCAACAGCTGCACCTTGATATTCATCTGGAACTGTCGTCTCAAGCTTCATGATTGGCTCAAGAACAGTTGGTTTTGCTTTAGGATAAACTTCACGAAGTGCAGCCATACCCGCAATTTTGAAGGCCATATATGAAGAGTCGACGTCATGGTATGCACCATCAGTCAATTCAACTTCAACACCTACGATTGGGAAACCAATCAATGGACCCTTCACGCACTGTTCTTTAAAGCCTTCTTCTACTGCCGGGATGAATTCACGAGGAATACGTCCACCAACAACGCTGTTAGTGAACTTAAATGTTGAACCATCTTCTTGTGGCTCAAGTGGTTTAAGTTTACCAACAACTTTAGCGTACTGACCCGAACCACCCGTTTGTTTTTTATGAGTGTAATCGTAATCAGCTTCACCAGCGATTGTTTCGCGGTATGCAACTTGTGGTTGACCAACGATAACTTCGCAATTGAATTCACGTTTCATACGCTCAATGTAGATCTCCAAGTGCAACTCACCCATACCAGAGATGATAGTCTCATTAGATTCCTCATCACGGTGAACACGGAAAGTTGGATCTTCTTTGCGGAACTTCTGAAGAGCTTTAGAGAAGTTGTTAGAACCTTCTTTAGACTTCGGTGCCACCGCGAAAGAGATAACTGGTTCAGGAACGTGCATTGATTGCATAGATGCCTGAATTTTATCATCACAGAATGTATCACCAGATGCACAGTCAATACCAAATACGGCGATGATGTCACCCGCATAAGAAGTTTCGATATCTTCCATCTTATCAGAGTGCATACGCACTAGACGAGGGACTTTAACTTGCTTCTTGTTTGCCATGTTGATGATGAAATCACCTTTACCGATTTTTCCTTGGTAAACGCGCATGTATGTTAACTGACCAAAAGGTGTCTCTTGAAGTTTAAATGCAAGAGCAACTAAAGGCTTAGTTGAGTCTGGGAAAAGATCAAACTTCTCTTCGTTCTTAGTAAGATCAAGAGCTTGCTCTTTCTTTTCAGCAGGAGATGGCAAGTAAGCACAAACAGCATCCATTAATCTTTGAACGCCTTTGTTTTTAAATGCGGAGCCACAAAGAACTGGAACAATTTTCAAGCCGATAGTTCCTTTACGGATAGCAGCATTGATTTCGTCTTCAGTTGGTTCTTCTTCCATCAAGAATTTTTCTTCGATGACTGGATCAATATCAGCTAGTTTGCCGATCATGATCTGACGCATTTCTTTTGCTTTCTCAACGAGGTCAGCTGGGATTTCACCCATGACAACGCGTTCACCGCTATCACCTTCGTTGATGTACGACTTCATAGAAACAAGATCTACGTTTCCGATGTGTTGATCTTCAAGTCCGATTGGAATTTGGATCATAACTGCGTTTAGTTTAAGTTTGTCGATAAGAGCTTCACAAACACGGTAAGGATTTGCACCCTGACGGTCTAGCTTGTTAACAAATGCCAAACGAGGAACATTATAACGCTTCATCTGACGGTCAACTGTGATTGACTGAGATTGAACTCCGGCAACACCGCAAAGAAGGAGGATCGCTCCATCTAGGACACGCAATGAACGTTCAACTTCAACAGTAAAGTCCACGTGGCCGGGTGTATCGATTAAGTTGATTGTAAAGTCTTTCCACGCTACCTGAGTTGCAGCTGACTGGATGGTGATACCTTTTTCTCTTTCGAGATCCATGGAGTCCATGGTTGCGCCGACACCATCTTTACCACGAACTTCGTGGATGGCGTGAATTTTACCACCGTAGTAAAGAATACGCTCTGAAGTTGTTGTCTTTCCAGAGTCGATGTGTGCAGAAATACCGATGTTTCTGACGGTATCAATATTCCACTTTTTGGACATGATCCTACCCTTTTGTTATGCGTTTTCTGATTGTTTAAGAACAAATTGTGGTATCACCAAAAGCCTTTAAGTGCAAAAGGAAGTTTCGCCCCTGTAATTTACGCAAAGCACCACCAGCTCCAAGCCCAAACAACGAAGCCCCTCCACCCCAGGACCCAGCTCGCAGCAGGGACCCCAGAAGCCTTTACCCCAAAGTGGGGGCCAGCCCTTCGAATCCACAAACCCACTTTACCTTCCGCCTTCCCCCAAGAAGCTTAGAGGGAGCCCTCACCTACATTTAGTTGTGGCGCACACACTCATCCATGAGGTTAAGACCGCCATCGCCATTAAGACTCGCTTTTATTTAGGAGCCCAGCCCCCTTTGAAGCCCTCTGTTGCAGGGACATCCA
>JBKHVM010000063.1:0-13485 GCA_046570065.1 Bdellovibrionia bacterium | reverse complement strand
TCAGTTATCGATATGTGGTTTGCTAATCCAAATTAACAAAAATTGTCACTGTTAAATATTATGTCAGCTAAAAGCCCCACTGGTTCGCTTTAAGTGGGGTTTCCTTTTTGCACCAAGTTGGTGATATGAAGGCAGTTTATATCATTTTTAAATCTCTTCTTTTTTTAAGTCTAATGTCCCACTCTGTTTTTGCGGTGGGTTTAAATGATGAAAACTTGCAGGTAGAGTATCGTTGTGTGTCTTCTCAAAAAATAAAATTTAAAAGTGGTGACGATGCTTTTAGAACAGCATGGGTTAATAGCATGGAGTGGAGCCCTGAGGCTGGCAAGAGCCTTAATTTAGTCGTAGGTGACCATGATGTCATTTTTTGGGTTCGACAGCCCTATAATACAAATGAACGGGCAATCACGATACTCCGCAAGATTCCAGGTAAAGGTATGAGGCCAGATAAAACTGACTTAGACTTTGGAGTTATTGGTCAAACTGTGGAAAAAAATGTGGAGTTTGACATTCAAGATTCTTACCTTGGCAAAGTCTCTGTTTCTTGCCACATACAGATGAAATAGAGAGCTGAGGGCAAATAAGACAATTTACTTACTGCTTTTAGTCTTTCAAACTCGAGCGTACAGCACCTTTTATATGCTCTTGCCTCTTACTCCCACCAGTCAATTCTTTGAGCTGATCGTGTAGACTAGAATCATTAATCAGTAACCCCAATGTGCCTTGGCCCTGATCAATCTTTGTTACAACTCTGTTGAGTTTTGAGAGGGAGTCATTAATATCTTTTGACATGTTTTTATAATCAACCTGAGAAGTTATTTTTTGTATATGCTCACTGGCCTCTTTAAGATTTTTTGCAGTCATCGAAAAGTCAGTAGCCATTCGTTCAATTCGATTTTCTTTTACTAAGGTTTTAGTGATTTGATGAACATCTGCGAGAATATCAAATATTCTCTCAGTTTCGTTGCCTCGTGCTGAGAGTATTCCAAAGATATCAGCAGCGGGTAATACTTTAATTTCGCTGCCCTCGCTTATTTGTCCAGATTTATAGTCTCCTTGTATTATATAGACAAATTTATCTCCAAGCGCGCCTTGGGTGCGAATTTCAACTTGTGAGTCTTTTGGTATTTGAGAAGAGTAATTCTCATCAATTCTCAAAGTCACTTTAAGCTGGTGAGAAGACGGTACAAACTCAATTTTTTCTACATTTCCAACAGTCACTCCTGATAAAGAAACAACGCTTCCATTATCAAGGCCTTGAACTTGGTCAAACAGAGCATACACTTTGATATAACTAGTAAAAAGAGCTTTGTCGGCACCTAATAAGAACACAGAAATCGAAGTCATGATCAGGCCGATCACTAGAAACACACCAACTTTTAATTGCTGAGATGAGGTTTGTTCCATTAAGCACTTTCTCCGTTGATAAACTGATGAATCACGCTATGGGGATTTTCATCTAATTGTTTAAGGGTTCCTGATGCCACAATATAACCTTTCTGAAGAAAAGCTATTTTATCGCAAACAGCATAGGCCGTAGGCATATCATGAGTGACGAGAATACTAGTAACTCCCTGACTCTTGAGTTTTAGAATTGATTCTTGAATTTTTTTAGTATTGTAGGGATCTAAACCTGCTGTGGGCTCATCGTAGAGTACTACTTGAGGTTTTAGCATCATCGCCCGCGCTAAGCCGACTCGCTTTTGCATACCCCCAGAAAGATTACCAGGAAAGAGATTCTCTGATCCATGCAAGCCAAACTCTTGGAGCTGATTTAGAATTTGCTCACGAATTTCTTTTTCCGAGTAGTGAGTGTGTTCGCGAAGTGGGTAGGCAAGATTGTCAAAAACTGTCATGGAATCAAAAAGTGCTCCGCCCTGGAATGCGTATGCTACTTTCTGGCGGATCATCGCAAGTTCTGCTTCATTCATGGGGACAATGTCTACTCCATCAATTAGAATTTTGCCGCTGTCAGGTTTTTCAAGTCCAATAAGGCTTCTTAAAATAACACTTTTACCAGCGCCAGACCCACCGATGAGCCCCAAACATTCGCCTTTTTTCACGTAGAAACTTACGTCGTGGTGTATTGTTTTTTTACCAAAAGATTTTTTGAAGTTGAGAACTTCGATGAATGAGTTATTCATAACATTCTCTCCAAGATCCAAAAAGCTTTTGCCAGAAAAAAGTCACCAACCAGAATAAATATTGAAGAAGTAACCACCGACTTGGTAGTTGCAATGCCTACTTCTTTGGTACCATTCTTAACGTTTAATCCGTAATAACATGCGGGTATTGCAATAAAGAGTGCAAAGAAAAATGTCTTTCCAAAGCCAGAAAGGTAATCGTAGATATTGGCAGTACTAAGAACTTTAAGATAATAGAAATTAGGATCTAAATTAAGTTCACTTGCTCCGATGATGAGACCGCCCAAGTTGCCAATGATATTTGCAAACGCAGCCAAAATAGGAAGTGCGATTAATGTTCCTAGCACGCGGGGAATGACAATCCTTTTTATTGGAGAAGTACCTAAAGCTCTGATGGCGTCAATTTGTTGTGTTACCACCATGGAGCCAATTTCACTGGTAATTCCAGCTCCCACTCTAGCAGCTAACATCAAGCTTGTAAAAACAGGTCCCATTTCACGTAAAATAGTGGCGGCAACAAGTTTTGGGACGTACAGCTTGCCCCCAAATTTTTCTAAGCCAAGTCCATACTGTAGTGACATCACCATGCCAGTGCTTCCTGCCGTAATTAAAATGAGCGGTAGGGAGCGCCAACCGATGTGGTAAATTTGTTCTATGAGTAGTTTCCAGTAAAACTTGCCAGTAACAGTTTCTTTTAGCACTTGCTTTAGCAATAGAGCCATACCTCCAGCAAGCTGGAGAACGGTAATTGTAGACTGAAAAAAACTTACGGCTTCCGTCATGGCACCACAAAGTTCTGTAGGAACTCATCAAAATGTTTTTGAGTCTCAGCTCGTCGCTCTTTGCGACCAGAGTGGACAATAGTAAAATTGCACTTGTCTTTTTTGAGGACGAGAACATCTATGAAGACACTGACTCCATCAACGGTTCCATAGCCTAAGGTACGAAGTGCACGTCTCTGGTTGTAGATTAACTCTGAATCTTCTTTCTTTTCCACGGTGTCTAAGGTGGCAAGGGCATCCCCTAAGAGTGCTTCAATGCGAGGATCACTTCCACACTCACTTAAAAATGAAATAGTATTTCGTGTAGTCGAATTTTGCCAGGCATGATCTGCCCAATCGGCATTCATGGTATTAAACGCAGGCGGAGCCTTAAACTTTATATGTTCTGCTTTAGAAGTCTCTTTTGATATAGGAACGCTTACGGATACGCAGCCTAGCGTTTGCAGCAATAGTATAAGAAAAATAATTCTAAAAAAATAAATGATCATGGCTGGTTCCTTCCGCTTTATCTATCGGAGAAACCAGCAGAGATATTGATAGTTTAAGAACTTAAATAGACAAAGGTCGATGTCATAATTTTGTCAGGAGTGACAATATTATGTGGGCAGAAATTGCCCAGATTCAAAAAAAAGGAAGATGAAGCTTGGCATCTAAAATGCTTAAGGTTTTAGAGCACGGGGATTTAAATGAATTAAGTCCTTAGTCTAGTTCAAGGAGTGAACTTCTAGATGTTTTTAAAGATCGCTTATTTTATTGTTTTTTCGATCTTAGTTTCTTTTGAAGCAAGAGCATCTGACTTGCGTGGGAATATCACAAGCCAGGGAGACACGACTCACGTCGAGTTTTTTGGAAGCAAGGATTGGGATTATGATCTAAAAAAACAAGGGAATGAATATCTTCTTACCATTAATCCTTTAAACGCCGGTGTGATTGAGCAATTCAAGAATTTTAAAAATCAGCACATTCGAAACGTAAAGGTCAATTCTGCCGGGCCGGACGGAAAGTTTGTTGTTTCATTTGCAACTGCGGATGGAATTGAAGTTTTTGATTATCTAACAGATCAGCCCTCTCGGTTGATTCTAGATTTCTATCAAAATCCAAATACAAACACACCTGTAGCTAAACCGGCAAATAAAGACAATAAAGAGACTTCCACAACTCAAACAAGTGCTCTAGTCGATAAAAAGGAAGTGGCACAACGAAGTGTTGCTTCATCAGATGCTATTATTATTGAAGAAGGTGAGCGTTTACTGCCGACCCGAGCCGGTATTTTTGACGGAGCTGATCCAAATTTTGAACGCTTTAGTCTAAAGGATTATGAAATCAAAGAAGAAGCAATAATTCGTTCTCGCGACAATTATTACATTCCATTTCCTAGTATGAGAGCTAACTCTGAGTCTTGGAATGAGGTCAACTATGCACCTGCTGTCTTCCAGATTAACTCTGAAAAGAGTCATGAAAACAAAATGGCAAGACTTCTTCTCAATCTTTTTGAAAAGAAGAGATATAATACTTACTTAAAAACCCTTGGTTGGTTTCGTGAAAAATACCCAAACTCAGAATACTTCAAAGTAATAGACTACGTGACAACTCAAGTTCATATCCAGATGTGGGAAGAGCTTGGGAATAATAAAGATTACGATCTGGCTCAGCTAGAAATATCTAAAGTAATAGAGAAGTATCCTGAAAATCCATTATCATTAAAACTATCCTTAAAGCGTGGTTATATGGCGCTAAATAAAAGTGATAACCTATCTGCTATTCAGCTTTTTGAACGGCATAATAATGATCCTATTTTTGGCAAAAACAAATTGGCACGAGATCTAGCAAAACTTGGAACTGCACAAGCTTTTACTAAACTTAATCAATATGCAAGTGCTCTTGAAACTTTAGATGACGTTATAAAAAATGGATCAAATCCGGCAGTTCGTGTAGAGGCTCAGTATCGTCGTGGTGATGTTTTTATGCAAAAGGCTGATGCTCATGGCAATTCGCCTGACATCAAAAAACAGGCCCTCAAGGAAATGATTGGTGAATATCAGGGAGCTCAAAAGAAGTATAGTAAGGAGATTCAAGCCTATCCAAATTCAGTGTTCAATATCGCTGAAGCACAATTTTGGTTGCAGGACCTCAAGACAGCATTAGGTTCTTACACAGAATTTATCAAACGTTTTCCGTCGCACAATCATGCGCCCTTTGCTCTAACACGAATTGGGGAGCTTTTGGAAATTTTGGGTGCTGACCAATCAAAAGTAATTGGTGCTTATCTTGAGACATACTTTCGCTATGGCGAATCTCCTTCAGCTGTTGTGGCAAGAATGCGTCTTTTAAGTGCTCGAATGAAAATTATGAAGCCCAAAGAGTTGGAAAACTCAATTCAGCAAATTTTTGATTTGTCGAAGAAAATAGAACTCCCAAGAATGGATCAGTTTTCAACTATTTTGGTAGCAGATGGGCTAAAGAATCGTGGCGAATATCAAAGAGCAGGAGAGACCTTGATAAATTTCTATCAAGATAACCCAACAACGGTTGATAAGCCGGTCTTTAATAAACGAATTGTATCTAACATCAACAATCAAATTCTAGCCCAGTTGAGTAAAGATGATTTTATTGGAGCATTAAAAATTCATGCAAAATATGCTAACAATTGGCTCAAAGGATCTAATCGACTTGATACTAAATTTTATGTGGGTCAAGCTTTTGAAAAAGCAGGCGTAGAAAAGGAAGCTGAGCAGCACTATAAAAATGTGCTTAATAAAGTTTACGCTTTGAAGGGAACGCCACAAGAAAAAGAATTATCACTTCTGGAAAATCTTCCTTCTACAGATATTTTAAATTTGAGACTGGCTGCAACCTCCACATCACAGAAAAAATACAAAGAAGCCTACGACTACTTAAAAGACATTAAACAACCAGAAAAACTTTCTGATGCTGAACAAATTGAAAGAGTGGATTTAGCAGTACAAGTTCTTGAGAAAAAGGGTGAGGATGAGTCGGCAATTCGCTACTTAACGGAGTTATTAAAGCTCTGGAAAGGACAGCCGGCTTTAGTAGCAGGTCCTTATTTACAATTAGCTCAATTAGAAAATCGCATGGGAAAAACCGAGGCCGCTTTGCAGTCTCTAGATAAAATTGATCAACTCATGGCAGATACTAAGGTTGTGGATAAGGAAGTGCATTTTAAAAGTCTCATGATGCAAATCGAACTTGCAGCTGCGAATAACGATGCGAAGAGGCTAAAAAGCAGTTATGAAAAGATCCTAAGTAGTTATGAGAAAGATCGTCCTATAGGATCTATCCGCTATAAACTCGGAGAAATATATTTTAATCAAGGTGATTTGCAGAAAGCTGCCCAAATTTGGAATGAATTTAAGAGTGAAAAGAGTGGTTTCTGGTCAAATTTAGCGCAAGAGAAGCTAAAAAACTCAAAATGGTCAGAAGACTATAAAAAATATATTCAACGTATACCCGCAATGGAAGCGGGAGGGCAATAGATGTCACTAGTAGATTTTGATGTCATAAAATTCAAAAGTTTTGAAATGAATCGAATTTTAGCTACTGTTCAACAAGTAGCTGCAAGCGTTGCCCCTATTTTGGTTTCGGGGCCAACTGGTTCTGGTAAGTCTGCTTTAGCACATTTTATTCATCGCCAAAGTCGCAGAGAAAAACTTCTCATTGTCGACTGTAAAAAAAATGAGCCTTTGCCAGCTTTAGGTAAAAACTCAACTCTATTGATAGAGAACATCGACTATGCTGATGGTACGTTTCAAGAAAATCTTTTTGAGCTAATGGCAATAAACGAAGACTGGAAACCTAGAGTCTTAGCAACCAGCAAAAGAGATCTCAAAAGTATAGTTAAAGTAGAGCAGTTTCGTGCAGATCTTTTTTATAAACTATCAGTGATCCATCTTGAAATTCCTAAGTTAAGTTCGAGAATTGAGGATATTCCGCAGTTAGTTGAGTTTATGGTAGAAGTTAGTTCTATTATTCATGGCAAAGGCCAGGTGGACCTATCCCCATTGGCTCTGCAAAAGCTTGAGCAATGGTCGTGGAATGCCAATGTCAGAGAACTAGAGAATGTGGTCGAAAGAGCTGTGATTTTATGCAAGAACAACGTAATTTCTGAAGAAAATATTACATTTGAGCCGGTTAGTGATGAGGTTCTTATCGAATTTTCCCCAGGAATGTCCCTTTCTGAGGTTGAAAAGCGTCTTATTTTACAGACTTTGGAGCTCACTTCTCAAAATCGCACCAAAGCAGCGGGGTTATTAGGGATTAGTATTCGCACTTTAAGAAATAAATTAAATGAGTATCGCATTGAGGGGGAACTATGAGTAGCAGTCTCTTTGATAAAACAATGAATGGTCTCGCGACCTCATTGAGTATGAGGCAAGTGAGACATGGAGTTATTTCTTCTAACGTTGCTAATGCTGAAACTCCGGGCTATCACGCCAAAAAAATGGACTTCGAAAATGCTTTGGCTCGCTCCCTAGATATTGATGGTATGAACAAGCTTTCAACGACAAATTCAAATCACTTTCCATTAGGGGGTGAGGGAGCTAGTCGTACTCGACCTGATATTTACGAAGATCCTAATGGTCAGATTAACAATGATGGCAACACTGTTGATATAGAAAAAGAAATGTCAGCATTGTCTGAAAATGCCGTGATGTACAAAGCGGCCCTGCAATTGATTAATAAAAAAATGGCGGCCTTAAAATATGCGGCTAGTGAAGGTCGATAGGGGGATAAATGGCTGATTTTGTAAAAGGTATGAGAATTAGCAGTAGTGGTATGGCGGCTCAGCGAATGAGAATGAATACTATTGCTAGTAATATTGCCAATATCAATACCACTAAAACTCCTGAGGGTGGGCCCTATCGTAAAAAGGATGTTATCTTTGAATCAATGATTGATGCCAAAAATTTTGGCGAAGTTGTCACTTCTAGCGATGTGAATGCAAATTTTCAGAGGGTCCAAGTTACAGATGTTGTATCTGATACCAAAGCTCCCATTTTGAAATATGAACCGGATCATCCTGATGCAAATGAAGAAGGATATGTCGCATATCCAAACATTAACCTCATGGAAGAGATGACCAATATGATACAGGCGACTCGCTCCTACGAGGCTAACGTCTCGGCTTTACAGGCCTCTAAGGATATGGCTTTGAGTGCTCTAGAAATTGGTAGATAATAGAATTAATTAAACTTTGTAATATCTTGAAAATAAAGGCGAAACCATGGATGGGTTTACAGTAAAAAATGCAAATAGGTTTCTTGAGACAGGAGCGATGCGCGACTCGAAGTCTATGATTATCGAGCAGCCGCAAAGCATTTCTCCATCTTCAGGTGGAGACAATAAAACTTTTGCAGCAACTTTAAACGATGCTATCAGCAACGTAAATCAATTGCACAAAGTTGCAGACAAAAAAGCAGAAATGTTAGCTACCGGTAAGACCGACGATATCGCAGATGTGATGATTGCTGCAGAAAAAGCGGATATCGCATTGCGAGTGATGACCCAAATGAGAAATAAAGTCATCGATGCGTACCAAGAAATAATGAAGATGCAGGTTTAAGCTGATTATTAAATTTGGAGGATGTCCTTGAACAAGATTTTTGGTGGGTTAATAGTTCAGTTTAATGAATTCTTTAAAAACTTGGGTCCAACCAAGAGAATGTCAGTAATTGCTGTATCAGCAATATTGGTATTGGCACTTATCACAATGACTTTCATGGTGACTGGCAAAGACTACGTTCCACTTTTTACTAAGATCCCTCAAGATCAAGTGGCGGTGATCATTGCGAAGTTAAATGAAAAAAATGTGCCGTTTCAGCTTAAAGATGGCGGTTCAACAATCACGGTTCCATCTGAGCTTTTGCATTCAACGCAAATGACTTTGATGGCTGAAATTGGTTCTCCCAAAATGGGCAACATCGGTCTTGAAATGTTTGAAAAACAAGATTTCGGTGTCAATTCCTATGCGCAAAAAATTAACTATCAAAGAGCTCTGCAGGGCGAGCTCATGCGTGCTATTAACACGCTAACTGCAGTCAAACAGTCAAAAGTTATTTTGGCATTGCCGAATAAAAAGACCTTCTTAGAAGAAGGCGGCCAAGCTTCAGCCTCAGTAGTTGTCGAACTTCATCATGGTAAAGAACTTACGACGGATCAAGTTCGTGGGATTCGTTATTTAGTGGCAAATGCCGTTGAAGGTATGGATGCCGACAGAGTTACAGTTTTAGATGAGCGCGGTAAAGTTTTAACAAAACAGTCTGACGGTACGACGGCGGGCACCAGTGATCTTTTAGATTTAAAAGCAAAAGTCGAAAAAGATTTAGAAAACAGCATCGAACAAATGCTTTCTAAAGTTGTAGGTCATGCAAAAGTCATTGCTAAAGTTGATGCAACTCTTAACAATAAAATCATAACTGCCGTTGAAGAGTCTATTGATCCCGATAAAACGGCTATTCGCAGTCAGCAATCAGAAGAAGAATCTTTAGATGGACAGCGTACAAATCCAGCTGGAGTCCCCGGCGCTCGTGCCAACTTGCCTGGCGCTGAAGATGGAACCCAAACCGTTGGTTTTAACCAAGAAGTTAAAAAAGAAATTAAAACTACGAATTTTGAAGTTCCCAAAACGATTCGTAATATCAAAGAAGCAGCAGGTGGAATCGAGCGCCTTAGCGTTGCCGTGATTGTTGATGGTGTTCATACAACAATAACTAAAGAAGATGGTTCTTTAGAGCAGAAATGGACTGCACGCACTCCAGAAGAAATCAAAAAGTATGAAGACCTCGTAAAGTCTGCGATTGGCTTTAATGGAGCCCGTGGGGACAATGTCAAAGTTGAAAATATGGCATTTCAGCCTGAAGATTTTGGAGAAGCAGAGAGATTGCTAACTACTCTTGAAAGAAAAAAATTGGTTCATGCATTGTTTAAGTGGTCATTGCTTGGATTTATTTTAGTTCTTTTCTTCTTTATTGTTGTCAGACCATTTATGCAATGGATTACCGATTCATTCCAAGATTCAGTGGAGGAGATGTTGCCTAGAACCATCGAAGAACTCGAAGAATTGCAAGCGGTTGATAATACTCTGCCTGGAATGTCCACAGCTCTCCCTGTTCTCAACGAATCTATAGACCCAGAAAAAGCAGAGAGTGAATTGCTCAAAGATCGTATTATGAACTTGATGTCACGTGATGAAGAAAAAGCAGCGAATGCCTTTGGTATGTGGCTGGTAAGAAAGGACACGTAGGACTATGAAATTATCAAAAGCCGAATTAGTAGAATACGAAAGTTTAAGAGGTTTTGATAAAGCGGCTATTCTCATCAACTATCTCGGAAAAGACGCAGTTAAAGTGTTATTACGCCGAATGGATGATGCGGATATTCGTAAGCTCATCAATCAAATGTCTAAACTCCGTGTCGTTCCTGTTCATGTAACAAAGCGTGTTTTAGAAGAGTTCTATGAGATGATCTCTGAATCCGAAGATTATATTTTCTCAGAGACGATCTCTGCTAAAGAAACTATTGTAGATGCTCTTGGCGAAGAAAGAGCTCGTGGTATTCTCGGGGGTTTAAATATCACTACTGGTGGTAACCGCTCATTAGAATCTCTAGAGATGGTTGATGCAAAATCTCTTGCAACCTTCTTGGTGAACGAACATCCTCAGACCGTTGCCGTGATTCTTTCTCACTTAGAGCCTGAGAAAAAGGGTGAGGTCTTAAAGCGTTTGCCAGAAGCATTGCAGGCAGAAGTTGTACTGAGAATGGCCAATTTGGACCATGTAGATCCAGAGCTTATTGCAGAAATTGATAGAGTTTTGAAAAATCAATTATCGAACACTGCGACTGTGGAACAAGCTTCTCTCGGTGGTGTTCAGCCTGTTGCTGAAATGCTCAATGTTATGGATAAGAACACAGAAACAGCAATTATGTCTCGCCTTGAAGAGAAAGATCCTCTTCTTGCGGAAGAGATTCGTAAGCTCATGTTCGTATTTGATGATATCGTTAAAATCGATGACAGAGGAATCCAGGCTCTTCTTAAAGAAGTTCCAAATGACAAGCTTCTTTTGGCACTCAAAACTGCCAGCGAAGATATCCGCAGCAAGATTCTCAAAAATCTTTCAGCGCGTGCTGCAGAGATGTTGCGTGAAGATCTTTCAAGTATGGGACCTTCGCGTTTATCTGACGTGGAAGGCGCTCAGCAAGAAATTGTTAATATTGCCCGTCGTCTAGAGGCTGAAGGTAAGATCTTAATTGCGAGAGGTGGATCTGAGGATGCAATGGTCTAAATATGTACTTCCTAAAGAAATAGCTGCGGCAAAGGTGTTAGAATATACTCCGACGCAATTTTCTTTAGGAACACCACAACAAGCTCTTAATTATCTCACTGAAAAGAGTCGTGGCTCTGATTTTAGAATGAACGATACCATTCGCGTGCAGACTGGTGTTGAACAGATTGAAAAAGAATCTGAGCAAGAAAAGATCGAACGAGCCGCATTGGCAAAGTTACAGGAGATTCAAGAAGGTGCCTATCAAGAGGCCTATCAACTTGGTATGGAAGAAGGCAAAAAAGAAGCCTTTGAAAAAATGTCTTCTCGCATCGCCGAAAAACTAGAAGAGCTTGATAATTTACTCTCAAGTATTGGCACTTTAAAGCGTGATCTTGTTTCTTTTAATGAATCTCACATTATGAGTATGGTTTTCTTTTTGGCCGCTCGTATTGCTAAAAAAGAAGTTAGTGACTCTAATGATGGTCTTCTCAGTGTATTAAGAGATGCTGTTAGTCTTTCACAAGATGAAGAGAATGTGATGGTTCGTGTTTCTCCAGAGCAATTGGAGTTTTTTGAGGAACTACAATCTCAAACAGGACGTGAGTTTGAGTTTTTAAAGAAACTCAAGTTTGAAGCAAGTGCCGAAGTCAGTGTCGGTGGGTGTATCGTGCAGACCAATTACGGTGAGGTGGATGCGCGATTAGAGCAAAGAATTGAAACACTTTGGACAGCGCTGCAAGAAAATATGCCTAAAGTAAAAGATAAGATTGCAAGCTAATGAATGATTTAGAGTTAGATTTACAAAAATACCAACAGACCATTCAGAGCATTCACCTTACTAGAGATAGTGGAAAGGTGACTGAAGTTAATGGAATGCTCATTAAGGGCTATCTCCCTGGAGCGAGCATTGGGAGTATTGTTGAGATATTTCCTAGCGGTCAAGAAAGATCATTTTTTGCAGAAGTAGTAGGTTTTAAAGATAAGAGCGTCTTGATGATGTCTTTGGGTGAAAGCCGAGGCATTGCTTTGGGCTCTCGTATTCTTTTAGCTCGTCAGATTGCCTCAGTAAAAGTTAGTAGTGATCTCCTTGGGCGAGTTGTTGACGGTTTAGGGCGTCCTTTGGATTCTCAGCATGACATCGAAGATTTTCGAGAAGTACCACTCTATGGAGAAGTAAAGAATCCATTGCAGCGCCGACCTATTCGATCACCACTTGATCTAGGTGTGCGAGCTCTCAATGGAGCTCTCACCATTGGCCAGGGTCAGCGTGTTGCAATTATGGCAGGTTCTGGTGTGGGGAAGTCTGTTCTGCTGGGAATGATGGCCAGAAATTCCAATGCAGACGTTAATGTGATAGCACTTATTGGTGAGCGTGGTCGTGAAGTTCGAGAATTTATTGAGCATGATTTAGGGCCTGAGGGTATGGCGAGGTCAGTAGTTATTTGTGTAACTTCTGATCAGAGTCCTCTTTTGCGCATGCGGGGTGCTTATGTGGCCACCGCTATTGCAGAGTACTTTAGTGGCTTAGGTAAAAATGTTCTTTTGATGATGGACTCTGTCACTCGCTTTGCTATGGCTCAAAGAGAAATTGGTCTTTCCACAGGGGAACCACCTAGCTCTAAGGGTTATACTCCAAGTGTGTTTGCAGCTTTGCCTAAACTACTCGAGCGAGCAGGATCATTCGAAGGCGAGGGCAGTATCACTGGTTTATATACCACTTTAGTTGAAGGCGATGATATGAATGATCCTATTGGGGATTCAGTTCGCTCGATAGTAGATGGCCACGTGGTTTTAAGCCGTTCATTGGCTCAGAAGGGACATTTTCCAGCGATTGATGTCTTACAAAGTGCAAGTCGTGTCATGCGTGCAGTCACTACTCCTGAGCACGCAAAAATGGCTCAGAAGCTGAGAGAAATATTAGCTGTTTATAAGGATGCAGAAGACCTAATCAATATTGGTGCTTATAAAGCAGGGTCCAATCCAAAAATTGATAAAGCTGTGAGAATAATCGATGCCGTGAATGATTTTTTACGGCAGTCAGTTGAAGATCGTACAGACTTTACTCAGACATTGCGCCAACTTCAAGCGATAGTATCGCAGTTTTAGGTTGAATTATGAAATTTAAGTTTCCGCTGCAAACGGTTCTTAAGCATCGCAAGATCAAAGAAGATTTGGCGCAAAAAGACTTTCAAGAAGCACTTTCTCTTTTGCAGGAACAAAATACTGTCTTAGAAAGCATGCGCAATCAGCTCCATGACTCGTTTATGGTAGCTGGCT
>JBKHVM010000062.1:0-13505 GCA_046570065.1 Bdellovibrionia bacterium | reverse complement strand
ACACCACTCCCAAATTCTTTGGGTGTAGTAAGTGTTGTTTTCCCATAAAAATTCTTTGTTTGTTTCAGTCGTTGAAGAGCACGCTCCCATGTGAACAATCCAAGTCACGTTTTCTTTTGCAGATGGAGTGTTTAAAAAATCCCAAAGCTGGTCTTTAAGTAAGAAAAGAGAGTAGTCTCGTTTTTTAAGTAGATTGCGTTCTTGTAAAGACACAGTGTCTACGCAGACGATATCTTTAAGGCCCTTTTGGTTAAGTTCCCAAACCATCGCGCTGCCAATAAAGCCGTTAGCTCCAGTTACAATAATCATAATTTCCTCCGGCACCATGAAGATATTATAAAGTATTGAAGGAACTCAAGAAAAAGCGCCTCTGTCTCGTGCTGTCAGATCCTTTTTCAGCAAGGTAATTTCTACTCGAGTTAACCCCTCAGATGCCGTTTATTGTCATCTGATCAGGCACGGCTGTTGCTCTATGGCTAACTGTTCAGAAAGGCAAATGAAATGGTGCGTTCACTGAGACTTTTTACAATTGCTTCTATCTCCATTTTTGCCATTGGGGTGGGAATCAGTCAGCAACGTCAAATGACGTCGTCTTCAAGGGTCAAGCCTGTCGAAGCCTATTGGCAAGAGACTGGGCTTGAGTCTCAGACCCTTGAGGATTTATTTACTTCTTCTCTTTGTTACACATCAGAGAAGCACTTCTTGGCGTGTATCAACTCACTTCAAAGAGCAGGTGAAAAAGCCAATCTGTATTTGGTTGGTGAAAATACATTTAAGTCTCTAAATCAGAGAGTCAAAAATCAAACTGAGCGTGAGTATTTGTTATCTTGGTCTCATTTTTACAAAACTCGATTTGAAGATGCCGTGAGTTTTGATTTTCTGGGAACTTGGCAGCAGTTAAAAAATCATTTGCCACAAGAGTCTTTACTAATGGCTATCGGCGCTGGACTTAATGGCTTTTTGGCGGTGATGAAGGATCCTCACACATATCTAGTGCCTCTCAATTACTACAAGGAAGTTTTGTCGCAGAACAAATCAAAGTCTAATGTTCTAGGATTGACTCTTAGCAAATCTCCGGCTGGTGAGGTATTCATTAAAAAAGTATTACCAAAATCATTAGCCGAAAAATCAGGTCTTAGAAAAAATGATTTCATTTTTAGCATCAATGGCAAAGAGTTGCACGGGCTGTCTATGACAGCAGTTTCTGAGTTGATGAAGGGGCCCGAAGGAACGGAAGTTCATTTCGAAGTTCAGCGCGGCTCAAAAACAATCAAGATCGCAATCATCAAAGTCTCTCAAGTTTTGCCAACAGCCTCCGGGCAAATCGCTGAAAATGACCCTCGAGTAGGAAGAATTGTTATCACTCGATTTGCTAAAAATACCTGCCAAGAGTTTAAATCAGAATTACGTGAATTGATGGATAAGGGAATACGAGGATTGATGTTGGATTTGCGAGATAATCCTGGTGGGCAAATGGATGAGGCTGCTTGTGTTGTCAGTCTTTTAGCTGGTGTGGACAAAAAAGTTTTTGAGCTTCGTTATTTGGATACCACAAAAGACGTTGAGTCTTATTATGGTTCTGAAGAGGCTATCTTTCATGGGCCAGTAGCCATTTTAATCAATCGCGGCAGTGCAAGCGCTGCGGAAATTGTTGCAGGTACTTTGCGAGATTACGGTAGAGCTTTATTAGTAGGAGAGAGAACTTTTGGTAAGGGATCTTTTCAAGAGGGTGAAGTCTGGTCACAAAACGACAAAATTGCTCTTTTTGAGACAAAAGGTTTTTATTATCTTCCATCTGGAAGTTCACCACAATTGCAAGGTTTAGAGCCAGATGTTGCTGTCGAATTTAAAGATTCCTCAATGGCGCAAAGAGAGGAAGATCAGTATTTGGGACCATTGGTTGCTCCTCCCCACGTGGGATGGCTTGCGAGCGAGAGGACTCAGAAGCTTCCTCAACAGTGTTACAGTCAGAAAGCTTCTGGTGGTGATGATATCGAAGCCAGCATTGCTCAAGAGAGTCTATTTTGCTTGTTAGCTTCTAGTGGAGAGAATGTCAGATGATTTCAACGCAATTATTTTCCAATCGATTTATTCCAGCAAAAAAGAAATCAGACAAGCTGATGATTGTGCTGCATGGTAGAGGCGATAGCGTGAAGCCCTTTAGACATTTTCACGAAGAGTTAAAAATTGAGAACATGAATTATCTTCTTCTCAATGCTCCTCGTCGCTTTTTAGGTGGTTACACTTGGTATGGCGAACCACCTTATCAAGCTCAGGGTGTTCTTAAAATCAGAGAAAAGATGTTTTCTCTGCTTGCAGAACTAGAAGAGCAAGGCTGGAAAAGCGAAAATATTTTTCTTTTAGGATTTTCACAAGGTTGTTTAGTGAGTGCTGATACGGCTCTTCACTATCCTAAGAAATTAGGTGGAGTTGTTGGAATTAGTGGTTACTTCCACTTCTTTCCTCGCTGGAAGAAAGAGCTTTCTGTGTCTGCCAAAAGGACGCCATGGCTTTTCACCCACGGCCATCAAGACGATATTTTACCTCTTGATGTAACCAAGTTTGGTGTGGAGCAATTAAAAGAAGCAGGTCTAGATGTGCAATGGGTAGAGATGAACAAAAAGCACGTCTTTAAGGAAGAAGAGTACCCATTAATTAAAAAGTGGGTGCAGCAAAAGCTCAAAACATTTGAGTCTGCTAGACACTAAGATTCTATTGACCTATCGCTCACACTTACATATTATTTACACATGCGCAAAATAATACATATCGACATGGATTGTTTTTATGCCGCTGTGGAAACCAAGTACAATCCGCAGCTCAAGGGCAAAGCTTTGGGTATCGGTGGGCCTGCTGATAGTCGTAGTGTTTTGTGTACTGCAAATTACGAGGCTCGCCGTTATGGAGTGAGAGCGGCCATGCCATCATCTAAAGCTGTGCGGCTTTGTCCTCATCTTATTTTGCTACCACCACAGTTTGATCTCTACAAAAAAGAAAGCCAACGAGTTTTTGAAATTCTTAAACGCTTTAGCGATAAAGTAGAGCCTCTGTCTTTGGATGAGGCTTATATTGATGTCACCGACTCTAAGCACTTTAAGGGAAGCGCAACTTTAATCGCACAAGAAATTCGCCGATTGATTTTTTTGGAAGTGGGTTTGACGGCTTCTGCCGGGGTTGCACCTAACAAATTTTTAGCAAAAGTTGCGAGCGATTGGAATAAGCCTAATGGTTTATTTGTGATTAAGCCTGATGAGGTCGAGAGTTTTCTTTTAGATTTACCTATCGAAAAAATATTTGGAGTTGGAAAAGTCACAGCCGAAAAGTTTCATCAGCTTGGCATCAAGACCTGTGGGGAGCTTAGAAATAAAGATCTTTTTTTCTTAAAGCGACATTTTGGATCTCGTGCTTTTGAGCTGTACGAACTCTCGCTTGGAATTGATAAGCGTGAGGTGATTTCTCATTGGGAGCCTAAGTCCCTGACTGTTGAGGAGACTTTTGACAAAGATGTAGGTGGTTTAGATGAGCTATTGCCCCATCTCCCTCGTCTGTATGAAGAGTGGCAGAGTCGATTTAGCAAGAAGCCACATTTGCAGAACAGAGTGGCTGGTGTAGTGGTAAAGATTAAAACCACAGACTTCCAACAGTCGACAAAAGAAGTTGCCTTTGCGGGAGTTCCAACGCTACAGGATTTTGTGAAGCTGCTAACCTCTAAGTTGCTCCAAGTAGAAAAGAAGATACGCCTAGTTGGCATTGGTGTGCGTTTGCACGGCTCAGAAAAAGATCAACAGCTAGCGTTGATCTCATAGAAAAATAAAATGATTTAAAAATTAAAATTTACGAACAAGGCTAATTACTTTGCCTTTGATCTGAACCTCTTGAGGGTGATACCACATGGAACTCATTGTAGAGTTGGCAGGGCGCAGTTCAATCCATTGTTCAGATGTCTGTGAACCGGGGCGGGGGCCAGCAAAAAAACGTTTTACAGTGGCTTCGCCGTCTATTTCTGCAACTACAATCTCGCCGTTGCGAGCGGTCTCTGCTTTTTGAATCAAAATCACATCACCATCATGAATGCCGTCTTCGATCATGGATTGGCCTTGCACTTTGAGTGCGAAGCTTTGTTTGTGATCTTTAATGTAGCTTGCTGGAACATCGAAGTACTCATCATGGGAAAATGATTCCAAAGGTTTTCCTGCGGCAACTTTTCCAAGAAGGGGGAGAGACAGGACCTCCTCTCGAGCCTGGAGGAGCTGAGTGGGAGAAGATCCTGTCGCCGTCGAGACTGAATCTATAAGGTTTTCCATTTGCTCCTGTAAATATGAAGCAGACTGTAAAACCCGGATTGCTCTTTTTTGATGAGCTTCAAAAGCAATGTAACCTTTTTGGGCTAATTGCTTTAAGTAGTTTTGGACTGAATTAAAAGATGCAAAACCAAAATGCTCCTTAATCTCTTGATAAGAAGGAGATACGCCAGACGAGAGAGAGAAGGCCTCGATAAACTCAAGAACCGCTTTCTCTTTAAAAGTCAGTGGTGGGAGGGGCGACTTGTTGTGCTCTCTCGCGCTTTTAATTTTTGATTTTGATGAAACATCATTCTTTTTAGCCATAACTTACATACAAATTACAGTGTAAAAAATATGTAAGTCAATACCTATTTTTTGATGCTAGAGGTTATTCGATCGTACTGTGAATGCATTTCTCACGAGCAGGATCGCATTTACTTGGCGTTACTTCGCTTGCCTCAGAAGCGACGGATCTGGAGATTGCCGGAGGTGGAGCCATGTCCTGTTTTGAAGCATAGCTTACAGGAGCCATAGAGCAATTTTGGTAAAACAGTATTATTACCGGGTTAATTACCAACATCGCTACGAAACTATACCCACCTCTTAGTGCCATTTATCCTCCAAGGTTCTGTAACTTTTAGGTCACAGAGACTATTCGGCAAAAAATGGCTGGACCTAAGTCTTTGGAGTCATTTTCTCAATTTTATATACATTTTTCGGCGAATTTTTCTCGGAATCCTGACTTGAGGCTTTGTAAAGCTTCAAGCATAATATAAGCTTAGGGCGCTGGGGAGCTACATGTTGGTAATAAAAAGAGCATTAATTGGTTTGATTTTTTTTGAGACAGTTTGGGCTCAAGAAGCAACCTCGTCTGATAAAGTGCAAAAGCAAGTAGAACAGGCGCCGGTGCTTTCTTTGGGCGATATTTGTTACAATTCCCTCATCAAATTTCCTGGCAAACATTCAGAGGCAATGTTGCGTGAGGCCTGCAAAAAAGTCCAACGCGCAGATTTATGTAAGAGCGTAGAAGGAAAAGAAATTTATCATTACGATAAGTTGAGCTCAGATGATAAGTCCAAAAGAGTTTTGGTGTTTTCATTGATCCATGGAGATGAAACTCCTGCAGGTTCAGTAGGTCGATATTGGATGGAAAGATTAGAAACCATCGCTCCCCGAAATTCATGGCGAGTGGTTCCAATTTTAAATCCTGATGGCGTGTTATTAAAGACGCGAACTAATGCCAACAAAGTAGATGTGAACAGAAACTTTCCAACTAAAGATTGGGAAGAAACGGCTCTTCATTATTGGGAAAAACAAACCAAATCTAATCCACGTCGATTTCCTGGAAGTGTTGCTGGAAGTGAGCCAGAGACTAAATGTGCCCTCTATCATATCGATGATTTTAAACCAGACTTTATCGTGTCAGTGCATACCCCACTTAAAGTTTTGGACTTTGATGGTCCTAAAATCAACCCACCTAAATTTGATTATTTACCATGGGTCTCGCTCGGCCATATGCCTGGTAGTTTAGGGCGCTTTATGTGGTTTGAGCGTAGCACTCCTGTCTTAACCATGGAGTTGAAAGCAGATTTGCCTTCAAGTTACGGCCCATTTGAGCAGTTGCAAGACATCATTGGAAAGATCGCTCAGTACGAAGCTCCCTCTGCCATCGAAAAAATGAAAAAGGCTGAGCAAAAAAATGCCAGCCTTGAAAATCCAGAAGAACACTGATCGATTGTCAGTGCACTTGAGGGTTTGCCATATAGTACTGAATGGCAGAGTTCCTCTCTTGAGCGTTCACAACATTCTCATGAATAGCCCAGAGTTGTTTTAATAGTGACTCTTTTGCTATTTGCACAGCTTCATAAATATCTTCATGCAATCCCTCAGCCTCAATTTTGGTTCCATCTTCTTTGAGGAGAATAGATATTCGATGCATCTTTTTGAGATCTTGTTCAGAAATCTCAATACCCTCCAATTCCAACTTTGTTGCTAATTTGGAGGGGTCTTTAGCAGTGACAGCCACTATGGTTTCGGGCGTCACAAATGGTTCAAATTCTTGAATCAATTGATAAATGTATGCTTTAACTTCAGGGCTTGCTTCGATCAGGTGATTGCTGGATTTGAGAAGGGAATCCATAGGTTGCCTCCTTTGCAGCGTAGTTATTATTATTGTAACAATGGGTTCAAAATTTGTCTGGTCAAGTTTTGAGAAAAAATAAATTAGTTTTTAAAGAGGCTATAATCGCTTTTAAATAGAAAAGCTTGGCTTAGGGTGTGAAATTACAAAATGTCTCAGATTAAGATAGAAAATAGCTGGAAAGATAAACTTATAGCAGAGTTCGAAAAATCTTACATGAAAGATCTTAAAGAATTTCTCAAAAAAGAATACGACGCTAAAAAAACTATTTACCCCAAGGGAGATGAATACTTTGCCGCTTTAAACCACACTCCTTTTGAAAAAGTGAAAGTGGTTATCTTAGGGCAAGATCCTTATCACGGAGAGGGGCAAGCTCATGGTCTTTGTTTTAGTGTCAGAAAAGGCGTAGCTCTACCGCCCTCTTTGCAGAATATCTACAAAGAGCTCAAATCAGATCTGGGAGTTGAGTCGCCAGGCCATGGCGATCTGAGCTCATGGGCAGACCAGGGCGTTCTATTGCTCAACAGTGTGTTGACTGTAGAGGCTGGCATGGCAGCTTCACATCAAGGAAAAGGGTGGGAGATATTCACAGATCGCATTATTCAGCTGCTGAACGATGAGCGAGAGCATTTGGTGTTTATTCTGTGGGGAGCTTACGCGCAAAAAAAGGGAGCCTTCATTGATCGTAAAAAGCATTTGGTCCTTGAGTCACCTCATCCCTCACCATTGTCAGCCCATCGAGGTTTTTTTGGGACTAAACCTTTTTCTGCCGCTAATCAGTATTTAGAGAAAAATGGTTTAAGCCCCGTAGATTGGCAGATATGATGCAACTTGCACAAGAGGACAACGTGGAAGAATTAAAACTTGCCTTCGTAGATAAAATGCCTTCACCGGCGACATTTGGTCCCGATATTCTTGTCATCTACGATCAAGTCTTAGAAAAAAAACACAAAGCATGGATTCAAAAATTTAAATATCGCTATCCCGTCAAAGCAGGTGAGTCTCTAAAGAATCTAGATAAGTTTCCTCAGCACGTAGCTAAGATCTCTAAATTGATTGGACACTTGCCCGTGCGAAATCTAACAGTCTTAGCTGTAGGTGGTGGTTCCGTTGGTGATTTTGCCGGTTTTTTTGCTTCGGTCTACAAGAGGGGTGTAAAGCTAATTCATCTTCCCTCAACATGGTTGGCGGCAATAGACTCAGCTCATGGTGGGAAAAATGCGCTCAATGTGGGTAAAACAAAAAACCAAATTGGGACATTTTACAATCCAACTGAGATTTATCTTTGTCAGGATCTACTTTTTTCTCAGCCAGTTGTTCGTGCCCACGAGGCTTTTGCTGAAATCTTTAAGATAGCACTTCTTACAGGTGAAGATTTTTGGCGTCAGTTTTCTGAGATTCAGGATTGTGATCACAATCACTTGTGGAAGTTTTTGGGAACAGCTATCGAAGCAAAATATCGTGTAGTTGCTGAGGATCCCTACGAGGAAACAGGTTATCGTCATTTATTAAACTTTGGTCACACATTTGGTCATGTTGTAGAGCTCACTCATGGTATGCCTCATGGGATTGCCGTTAATGTGGGATTACATTTTGCTTTATTGTGGAGTGTAGAAAAAAAATATCTCTCAACCCAAGACTATCATAAAATAATAAACAGTCCTGCTGGAAAATGGTTGATGAGCGTTGAGCCTTTTGTGGGTGCCAAGTTTTTAAAGAGCTATCTTCCTCTGCTTGAAAAAGATAAAAAGAAAGCAAGCTCACAAAGTGTGAGGTTTATTTTCCTGCGCGAGCCCGGCTCTCCTATTATTGAGCCTATTTCACTTAAAGAGTTCGAAAAATTCTACCTTAAACTTCTTCAGAAATTTGCGAGGGACTAATGCATTTTGCTGGAGACTTAGAAGCTTCTAAATCTATTTTAAATCGTTTGCAGATTGTGGCTTCTTATTTTCCTGATTTGAATGTTATTGGTGATTCGCAATGTGATGATGTTCAGTACCTCAAAACCGCATTGGCGCAACTCTCTTCGGCAGATGTAGACGCGGGAGAAGGGGGCACCACTTTTCGCTTTCTTGTTTTGAGAGCAGCACGATTAGATCAAATCACTACCATCAGAGCTCATAAAAAACTTTTGCAGCGCCCGCAAAGTGAGTTGCTGCGCATTTGTCAGCAGTTAGGTGTTCAGGTTGATGTCTATGCCGATCGCTGGGTTATTCATGGTGGAGCTTGGAATTTGAGTCAGCCAATATGTGTTGGCGTCAAAGACTCAACTCAGTTTGTATCGAGTTTGATTTTAAACTCGTGGCTTTTACCAAGCAGCATGGAAATTCTCCTTGAAGGAGAAATGGCTTCTCGACCTTATTACGAAATGACTTTGCATTTGATGCAAGAGTTGGGAATGAGTTTTCAAGCTACGGGCGAGAGGATTGTTATTCCTGCAGAGCAAGTCGTCCAATTGAATCATATTTCGGCTGAGCCTGATATTAGCTCCAGTTTTGCTATTGCTGCTTTGGCAGCGGTTGATGGGTTTTGTTGGATTAAAAATTTCCCCATGTCTTCGTTGCAAGCTGATTTTGAATTCTTAGAGATTTTTAGAAAAATGGGCGTCAAGTTTGAGCTCGATGAAGAGGGGCTCAGGATCTTTGAGTCCAAAGATTTAACACCAATCAGTTATGATTTAAAAAATTGTCCTGATCTTTTCCCTGTCTTGGTAGGCTTGTTAGCTCAGGTTGATGGGCAGTCTACATTATTTGGCGCTCCTCATCTGCGACACAAAGAATCGGACCGTATTCAAGGCATGGCAAATTTGTTATCACTTCTAGGGGTCGCTCATCGCGTGCGTCCTGATGGCATCGAAGTTTGGGGGCAAAGTAAGGGAGATTTGTTACCTCGAACTTTTGATCCTTTAAATGATCATCGCTTGGTGATGGCGGCACAGGTATTAAAAGCACAGTATCCTAATCTTGAAATACTTAATAAAAATTGTGTTAAAAAGAGTTTCTACAACTTTTGGAATCTAGTTGAGGATACAAAATGTTAACTTGTGTTATCGGTCATCGTGGAGTTGGAAAAAGCACTTGGGCAAAACGCATGGCCAGTTATGATCAAAAATCTGAAGTTCACTACGTGGACCTAGATGAAGAGATCGAAAAAAAAATCTCTCGTCCTATTTTTGATATTATTCTCAGCGATGGAGAAGCTTATTTTCGTGAAATAGAAAAGCAGCTTTTTCATGAGATCAAACAAGGGGTCACTCAGCCGACAGTTCTAATCTTAGGAGCCGGTTTTCCGGTGCAAGAGATTCCAGAGCCCATTCCGGTGTTATGGATTCGTAGAGTGACAGACAGTGATGGGCGAATTTTTTTAGATCGACCGCGATTAAATTTAGAAACATCTCCTTTGGCAGAATATCAACATCGTGCGGGCCAGCGTGAGTTTCAATATGCGCAGAGAGCAGACTTTGTCTATTGGTTGCCAGAGGGAGATTTTGACAGAAGTTATTTAGCTAAAACTATCGAGAAAAAAATCTTCCAAGGTTCACACGTGCGCACGGTGGGATCTGTGACGCTCAACCGTACCTGGTTCCGCAGTGAGCAGGCGTGGCAGATGTGGAAAGAGCATGTGATGGGTCGCTATCGCTATCTTGAATTGCGAGATGATCTATTGACGCCAGAACAAATGCAGCAAGCCACCACAGACATGCGTTACGAGTCTTTTATTTATTCATTTCGCACTCAACCCCAACAGTTGTGCTTTGAAAGTAACGTCAAAGCACTAGATTGGGCTTTGGAGTTGGGAGAACCTCCAAAGGAGTTTTGGTCACAAAACTGGGTCACTCAGATTTTGTCTTGGCATGGAGAATTGCGCGAGGGCATAGAGAAGTTTGGGGCCTTTGCGAACCATAAAAAGGTGCACTTAAAATTAGCGCCGTTTGTGTCCTCATGGAAAGACTTGTGGGCAGGATATCAGTGGCAACAGCGTGATCCGCAAAATCGCACGTTCTTGCCAATTTCTATGGATCAAAGGTGGGGATGGTTTAGAACATTTATCAAAGATCAGCAGCTGTTGAATTTTGTTAAAGAAGGTGATGGGTCGGCAGGAGATCAACCAACATTGAGTCAGCTCTTGCAGGCGTCTTCGCAAAGTCGAAAATTTGCTGCTGTTTTAGGGTCACCAGTTTATCATAGCTGGTCTCCATTGGCGCATTTGGATTTTTTCAGTAAAAAGGACATCAACTTTTATTCGATTAAAATTGAAAAAAGTGAATGGGATGACGCCATTTTTATTCTGCAGGAGATGGGACTCAAATACGCAGCGGTAACTTCACCTTTAAAAGAAAAAGCGCAAGAGCTTGTTGGCTCTGAAGAACCCATCAACACTCTGGTTTTGGTGGGAGATAAGTGGCAAGGGACTAGCACTGATGATGTTGGTTTTGCTCAGCTGATAGAAGGAGCAATGGCTTTGGTATCACGTCAAGAGAGCGTAGCTGTTTGGGGTGGAGGCGGAGTCTTGTTGAGTATTCAAAAAGTTCTTCCAAAGGCAAAGTACTTTTCGGTGCGGCAAGGAGTAGAGCGAACCACTCAAGTTAAAGCCAGTGACTTTTCTCCTGAGGCCGTCGTGTGGTGTGCGCCTTTGGTTCAGCAGGGACAATGGCCCCCTGATGATTGGAAGCCTAAGGTGATTGTTGATGTTAATTATAAAGAAAACTCTTTAGGGCGAGAGTACGCTCAAAGATGTGCTTGTTTGTATTTGTCTGGTAGTGAAATGTTTTTTGCGCAAGCGCAGGCCCAAAGAGTTTATTGGAACTCAATGAGTGAGGAGATTTGATGTCTGCTAATAGTTTTGGAAATCGTTTTAAGATGTTGAGTTTTGGCGAGAGCCACGGCCCGGCTTTGGGAGTTGTGGTGGACGGGTGTCCTGCAGGTCTAAAGTTTGACATGCAAAAACTGCTTCATAATTTAGAGAGACGCAAACCGGGGCAAAAAGGACAAACTGTTTCTGCGAGGGCTGAGAGTGACGTGCCAGAAATTTTAAGTGGTATTTTTGAAGGCGTAACCTTAGGAACACCCATAGCTGTGATGGTACGCAATCAAGATGCTCGCTCTCAGGATTATGCAGAAATCAAGTCTACGCCTCGTGCGGGTCACGCTGATGATGTCTGGCAGTTGAAGTTTGGACACCGTGATTATCGCGGAGGTGGACGCTCTTCTGGGCGTGAAACTTTATCTCGAGTGATTGCTGGCTCCATTGCAGAGCAATTATGCAATCAAGTCTATCCTCAATTAAAAGTGATAGCTTATACTTCACAAGTAGGGAGTGAAGTTTTGACTCCTGAAGAAGAGTCAAAAGTGACAGAAGTAAAGATCGATGATTTTGCAGCCCGCTTTCCCTCAGCCAATCGAGGAGAAAAAATTGCAGCTCTTTTGAAAAGTACGCAAGAACAAGGAAATAGTTTGGGAGGTGTGGCGACGATTCTCGTTAAGTCGCCTCCAGCGGGTCTAGGACAGCCGGTGTTTCATAAATTTAAATCTGATTTGGCCCAAGCTCTTATGAGTGTTGGTGCGGTGAATGGGGTAGAGTTAGGAGCTGGGTTTGATGCTGGCTCTGCTAATGGTGTGCAGTTTCATGGTGGGGATACTTCGGTTTATGGAGGTATTCGCGGTGGCATTTCAACGGGTGAAGATATAGTTTTAAAGGCCTCTTTTAAGCCAACCAGTTCTTTGTTGGATGTGGCAAAAAAAGGTAGGCATGATCCATTTATCGTGACTCGGGCTATTCCTGTTTTAGAGTCTATGGTATGGATGGTTTTGGCAGATCATATTCTTTGGCAATTAACTGATAGAGTGGAGAATTTAAAATGAGCCAATTTGTTTCTGATATTTTCAATTCTGAAGACTGGGATTTAGTTCCACAATTTAAGTTTCAAGATATTACTTACCACCGCGCCAAAAATCAGGGCACGGTACGTATTGCCTTTAACCGTCCTGATTGTCGCAATTCTTTTCGTCCGCAAACAGTAGATGAATTGTACACAGCACTTGAACATGCTCGAGTCACTCCCGATGTCGGCGTTGTTATAATCACAGGTAATGGTCCTTCTCCAAAAGATGGGGGATGGGCTTTTTGTGCGGGGGGAGATCAGCGCATTCGCGGTAAAGACGGTTATCAGTATGCAGATGGCTCCACAGAGAATGATAAATTCACGAGAGCGCGTTTAGGTCGGTTGCATATTTTAGAAGTGCAACGTCTGATTCGTTTTATGCCAAAAATTGTGATGGCCGTTGTGCCAGGTTGGGCTGTCGGCGGAGGTCATTCTTTGCATGTCGTGTGTGATCTAACACTAGCAAGTAAAGAGCATGCTATTTTTAAGCAAACAGATCCAGATGTGGCCAGCTTTGATAGTGGTTATGGTTCAGCGTACTTGGCAAGAATGGTTGGGCAAAAGCGAGCACGCGAAATTTTCTTTTTAGGGCGCAACTACTCAGCACAAGAAGCATTTGAGATGGGCATGGTGAATGCCGTTATTCCTCATCAAGACTTAGAAAAGGTCGCGCTAGAGTGGGCAAAAGAAATGAATTCAAAATCACCAACAGCAATGCGAATGCTGAAGTATGGATTTAACTTGTGCGATGATGGACTCGTGGGTCAGCAATTGTTTGCCGGCGAAGCTACACGTTTAGCTTACGGTACTGAAGAAGCACAAGAAGGCCGAGACTCATTTTTAGAAAAGCGCCCCAAAAACTTTTCAAAGTTCCCTTGGCACTACTAAAAAAATCCACCACTCTCTGCGGGAGGCAGTAGCTCTAAACTCTTAGGGCCGCGCCCTCGCAGCTTTAAATTCAGGCCAGAGCCCCTCTCTCCAAAGCACTACCGCAGTACCCCGCCAAATTCATAGCCCGCGGACTCCAACCCGAGCCCCTTGCGCACTCCTCTGCAAGCTTTGCCCCACAAGCTTTTCCAAATTCAGGGGCAGAGCCACCCACTAAAGCCCTCTGTTGGCTGGGACGCACTCATCCATGAGTTAACCAACATCGCCAATCCAAATAATTATTGCCGAGGCAGAGCCCCTCAAGTCCTCTGCT
>JBKHVM010000061.1:0-14059 GCA_046570065.1 Bdellovibrionia bacterium | reverse complement strand
CTTGGCATGAGGAGTCCAATGCAGTACAAGGAATCTATCAATTTTTAACAGTGTCCGAAAATTCGGGGGTCACTCCAGTCCTTAATAGTAAACTGAAATTTACTTTTAATGTCTACATCTAAAATAAGCTTACAAAAATTAAAATACTCAAGAAAAACTAAATCTGAAATTGAGCAAAACAATAGAGCAAACAAAGAATCATACATAAATTATGACTAGGAAATCTTATTTTTACCAGCTCGACGAAGCTCATTATGCAAGTTCATAAGTATTGTCATAATTTTATTCTCAAGAACTGAATTTACTTTTAAGAATTTAACCCCAAAAGTGTATCCTTTATTTTCTTCTTCTTGGGCAACAAATCTTACTTCTACTTCTAAATCAATAGGAGTTCTATTACCTAAGCGCAAACTTCCTTTGAGTTTATCGCCATTCTTTATAGGGTATAGAGTCACTTTGAGGGTGAGTTTAGCCCCACCCGCACTCACATCCAAGACTCGAGCATCTAGGTGCACATCCTGATTGTTAAGTTTTATAATCTTAAAAATTGAGGAGTGAGCTGATGGTATATCAATACGTGCGCTGCTTCGTCGCTGAAGCACAAATAAATCTGTATCTCCATGAATCATGTACTCATCATTATCTTGCTTGATCAATGTTGTGCTAAAATAGTATTGATTTTTTTCGTCTTCAAATTGGAAGAGAGCTTCACCAAACTCAATATCTTGTTGAGCTTCGACGCGTTTTACTTTCAAAACTTTTTCTTCTTCAAAATACAACTCCGCTTTGAAAGTAAATTTATTTTCGTCTTTTCGACAAAAAATATAACTGCCTTTTTCAGCTAATCGAGCAAACAAACGTTTGCGCTCTGACACATGAACTTTTTTAAAGAACGTGGACCCACTCATAACTTACCAGTCGCATCTTGCCATTTTTGCAAACGTACCTGACGCTGCTTTGCTGAAAAATTATTTTTGAATTCTTTATCTTGCTGCCAGATTTTTTTAATTTCGGCTAAATCTTTCCACACACCGCCACCAAGGCCAGCTAAATAAGCTGCTCCCATAGCTGTGGTTTCGACAACTTGTGGCCGAATCACTGGTGAACCTAAATAGTCAGCTTGAAGTTGCATCAAGAGATTATTAGCGGCAGCTCCCCCATCCACTTTCATCATTTTAATTTTTTTGCCGGCATCTTTTTCCATGGCTAAAAGAATCTCAGTGTTTTGTAAAGCCATAGCTTCCAAAGTGGCACGCGCAATATGGGCTTTTGTTGTGCCACGGGTAAGTCCTGTGATCAAACCCCTTGCTTCTGGCATCCAATAAGGAGCCCCCATCCCCGTGAGGGCAGGCACAAATTCCACACCTTCACTGGAGGTAACTGTTGAAGCTAACTTTTCAATTTCGCTTGAATGCTGAATAAGCCCCAAGCCATCTCTGAGCCACTGCACTGCTGCTCCACAAATAAAGGCACCGCCTTCGAGGGCGTAGGTGATCTCCTGATTTGGCAATTTCCAAGCGACAGTGGTCAATAATTTATGCTTGGAAGTCACTGCATTATTGCCAGTATTGAGTAGCATAAAGCTACCTGTACCAAAAGTGCATTTTGCTTCTCCGACAGAAAAACAAGTTTGCCCAAAAAGAGCTGCCTGTTGATCACCAGCAATCCCTGTGATCGGAATACCATCTGGTAGAAAACCTAACCCTTTAGTGAAACCAATTTGCCCTGCAGAAGCCGTAATTTCAGGAAGAATATCTTCTTTAATTTGAAAAATTTTAAGCAAGTCACTATCCCACCAACCAGAATGAATATTCATAAGCATGGTACGTGAAGCATTGCTGACATCAGTGCGATGATACTCCCCTGCCGTCAGGCGATTTAAAATAAAACAATCGATGGTACCAGCACGCAAGTGACCCTTTTTTAGTAAATCCTTAGCTGCACCGTAATTTTTTAACATCCATTGAATTTTGCTCCCAGAAAAATAAGGATCCAAAACCAAACCTGTTTTTTTACGAATTGTGTTCTCTAACTTTTGTTTTCTGAGTTTCTCAATCAACGGCTGGGTTCGACGACATTGCCAAACAATTGCATTCCCCACAGGTTTAAGTGTCTGGCTATGCCAAAGGCCTACAGTTTCGCGCTGATTGGTGATACCAATCCCCAAAATTTGATGAGGTTTAATAGCCGCTTTTTCAATGGCTTTTTTAAGTGTCGTCTGAGTTGAAAACCAAACATCCTCTAAATCATGCTCGACCCAGCCCGGTTGTGGGAAAAT
This sequence comes from Bdellovibrionia bacterium, assembly GCA_046570065.1. GTDB lineage: Bacteria > Bdellovibrionota > Bdellovibrionia > Bdellovibrionales > Bdellovibrionaceae > JBKHVM01. The sequence continues at coordinate 11,781 of JBKHVM010000061.1, read as the reverse complement.
TTGCCTAAAGGCCTGTTGAGCCTCCGCAACAATCTGTCCTTTTTGATTCACAATCACTGTGCGCGAACTGGTAGTACCTTGATCAATGGCGACGATAAATGCAGACATTTTTCATCCTTTTGGTTATAAATTCATCATGATCAATTTCTTTAAGAAACCCAATAAAAAAATATTCGATCTTAAAAATCTCGATCGCGAAACTTTACTATATCGGGTTTTGCCAAAATTATTGCTCGAAATTATGAGCCGCTATTTTCGTTTACACGTCGAAGGTGCCGACAGTATTCCTCGCCGAGGTCCTGTTATTATCGCTCCCAACCACAGTGGCTACTCTGGTTTTGACGCTGTCATTTTAGGACACGTTATTCAGGATCAAGCTAAAAGAATCCCTAGAGTCCTTACCCATCATTTTTGGTTTTTAACTCCCACGACTGCAATACCGGCACAAAAAATGGGTTTTACTGAAGCCACTTTTGACAATGGTTTATCTGCTTTGCGCAAAAAGAACGTGGTCGTCATTTTTCCGGAGGGAGAAAACGGAAACTTTAAACCCACCAAAGATATGTACGAACTCAGAGAGTTTCGCAGAGGATTTATTCGTATGGCTTTGGAAACAGGAGCCCCCATCGTACCGACTGTTATTATTGGTGCAGAAGAAACTCACATTAATTTGAGCCAGCTTAAATTTTCTAAGTTTTTACGAGGCACAGTGTTGCCATTGCCCCTCAATATCATTCCCCTGCCCGTAAAATGGCGTATTCACTTTCTAGAGCCCATCTATCTCCCTTTTGGCAAAGAGAAGCTCAACGATCGAGAACTCATCTATGAGTTAGCTCAAGAAGTGCAGGATAAAATTCAATTTGCTATTCGCGAAGAGCTCAAAAAAAGAGGCTCTGCTTTCTTATAAGGACAAAAAATAAGGCTCTATTTTTTGATGGCCGCCATAAAAAGAGTTTCCGTCTTATAAAGATAGTAAAAAAAAAGCATCTCTTAAGAGATGCTTTTCTTTCAATTTGACCTCTGAGAGCCTACACTTCTAATAAAAGTCTCTCTGGATTTTCAACGTTCTCTTTGATTTTAACCAAGAAACTGACTGCTTCTTTGCCATCGATAATTCTATGATCGTAAGTCAGTGCCACATACATCATCGGGCGAATCTCAACTTTGCCATTAATTGCCATAGGACGATCTTGGATCTTATGGAGTCCCAAAATTGCAGACTGCGGAGTATTCAAAATAGGCGTTGATAACAAAGAACCAAACACACCACCGTTAGTGATTGAGAAAGTTCCACCACTGAGATCATCTAAACCAATTTTACCATCACGACCTTTAATAGCGAGATCTCTCACTGCCAATTCAATCCCCGCCAATGACAAATTGTCGGCATCTTTAATGACTGGAACCATAAGGCCCTTCTCCGTGGAGACAGCAATACCGATATTGTAGTAGTTGTGATACTCAATATCAGTTCCAGAAATCCATGCGTTTACTGCTGGATAAGCTTTTAGAGCTTCACAAGCAGCTTTTACAAAAAAACCATTAAAGCCAAGGTTCACACCATATTTATCTTTAAAGACATCTTTGTATTTAGAGCGAAGCTCCATCACTTGTGACATATCAATTTCGTTAAAAGTCGTGAGCAAAGCAGCCGTATTTTGTGCTTCCTTTAAACGCTCAGCAATTCTCTTACGAATCGTTGTCATCGGAACTAATTTTTTATCGCCTTGCTTTGAAGGGCCACGAGGAACAACCATTGCCGCCGGAGCTGCCTTTGTCTCTGCTTTAGCTGCCGTTGGCGCTGTAGCGGTAGGAGCACTCGCCCCCATTACGTCAGCTTTTGTTAAACGGCCATCTTTGCCTGTCCCAGCAATAGTTGCTGGATCAATACCTTTTTCGTTTACAATTTTTTGCACCGAAGGAGCTAAGTGATTTTTTAAATCAGGATGAATCTCTTTACCACCAGCTGGAGCTGGTGCTGCACTTGCCGCAGGTGCAGGAGCTGCTGCCGCCGCACTCGCCGCTGGCGCAGAAGCTGTAGTATCAATGGTAGCGACCGTTGCACCAATTTGCACCACTGTGCCCGCTTCGGCAGAAATAGAAATAACACCGTCAGCATCAGCAATGACTTCAACGCTAGCTTTGTCAGTTTCTAACAGCATGATAACTTCGTTGCGTTTTACAAACTCACCAGAATTTTTAGTCCAACTACCAATAGTTGCTTCGGTGATTGATTCTCCAACTGAAGGAACTTTTACTTCTACTTTAGACATTGATTACCCCTTAAAACACTTTGCGATAATATCTGCTTGTTCGCCACCGTGACGATAAACAGACCCAGTTGCTGGAGACGCTTTCTCCGAACGACCATTGTAGTAAATATTGGCACGAATATTATGATTTAACATCAACTCCAAGAACCTAAAATAAACGTGTTGCCAAGCACCCATATTCTTTGGCTCTTCTTGCGCCCAAACAACTTCTTTAAGATTAGGATAAGATTTTAAAATATCCACGACTTGTTTAGCTGGGAACGGATAGATTTGCTCAAGGCGAATCAATGCCACATTGTTTTTGCCATTCTTCTCGCGCTCTTCCAAGAGATCATAATAGAACTTTCCAGAAACAAAAACTGCTCTTGTCACTTTTGACTTATCAATAGTATCGGCAATCACTTCTTGGAATGTTCCCTGTGCTAAATCCTCTAGGGTAGATGTCGCTCGGTTAAAGCGTAAAAGCTTTTTCGGTGACATTACAACAAGTGGACGACGGAAAGAGCGTTTAAGCTGGCGGCGAAGCGCATGATAGATTTGCGCTGGAGTAGTTAGGTTCACAACCGTCATATTGTGCTGAGCACAGAGCTGCAAATATCGCTCTAAGCGCGCCGAAGAGTGCTCAGGCCCCTGTCCTTCATAACCATGAGGAAGGAGCATCACCATTCCACTCATCTGCTGCCATTTGCTTTCTGCTGCTGAAATAAACTGATCGATAATAATCTGCGCCCCATTAGAGAAATCTCCAAACTGGGCTTCCCAAATATTGAGGTACTGAGGATCAGTTATAGAATAACCATACTCATAACCTAAAACTCCATATTCAGATAAGAATGATTCCTGAACGTAAAATTCAGCATCCTTATTAAGATCTGTTAGTGCAGAGTAACTCTTACCAGTTTGTGTATCATAGAAAGCGGCATGACGATGCGTGAAAGTTCCACGCACAACATCTTGTCCTGTTAGGCGCACGGAATGTCCTTCACTGAGAAGCGTTCCAAATGCCAACATCTCTGCCGTTCCCCAATCAATAGGCTCACTGCCGGTGCCCATCGCTTTGCGGGTCTCAACAAGCCTTACAAGTTTAGGATGTAAATTGAAACTCGCAGGTACAGTACCAATTTTTTCGCCTATAGCTTTAAGCTTCGCAAGATCAAATTGTGTGTTCGTTGGCTTTTCAAAATCTTCTGGAGTTGCCCGACGTAAACCGCTCCAATAGCCATCAAACTTAAAGTTCTTCAGCTTAGGAGGATTCTTTTTAGTTTCATCATAAACTTTTTGCAATTCATCCATACGAGCGTTGTAGAGACCATCAACGAATGCTGTGTCTACAACATTTTCTGCTGTTAGTTTTCGTCCATAAATCTCACGCAAAGTTGGATGCTTTTTAATTTTCTCATAAAGAGCTGCTTGCGTGTAGGCTGGTTCATCACCTTCGTTGTGACCAAAACGGCGGTAACAGATAATGTTAATCACAATATCTTTTTGATGAGTTTGACGGTACTTCAATGCCAATTCCATCGCTTTGAGGCCCGCTTCCATATCATCACCATTAACATGCAACACTGGAATACTGATGGCTTTAGCCACATCAGAAGAATATGTTGTAGAACGTGTTTTGTCTGCATTGGTAGTAAAGCCCACTTGATTATCAATCACGATGTGAACTGTTCCACCTACTTTGTAAGCATCAAGTCCTGACATCTGTAATGTTTCAAGGACAATCCCCTGACCAGCAAAAGCAGCATCCCCATGAACTAAAACAGGAATAACCTTTTTACCAAGAGTATCAGACTTGCGCTTTTGAATGGCACGAGCCATTCCTAAGACCACAGTGTTTACAGCTTCTAGATGAGAGGGATTAAATGCCATAGTGCATTTGACATTTCCACCACTGGCTTTTTTCTCTTTAACGTAACCTAAGTGATATTTAACATCGCCATCATGATCTTCGATAGGCTCAGCTAATTCTAGAGGCCCATTGAAGTCACCAAATACATACTCAAGGCCTTTACCCATAAAATTAGCAAGCATGTTTACGCGGCCACGGTGAGCCATACCAATCACAACTTCTTCGACTTGTTGCTGTGAGCCCTTTTCAACTAGTTGATCCATCATTGGCAGAAGAATATCTCCGCCCTCAACAGAAAAACGCTTAGTTCCAACATATCTGGTGTGAATAAACTTTTCGAGAGTCTCCGCGTTCGTGACTGACTTCAATGCTGCCTTTTTTTCTTCAGCAGAAAAACGGTTTTGAGCTTGTGTTTTTTCAAACTCTTGGATCAACCAATTTTGAGCTTCAGGCATGGCATCCATACATTGCAAACTCAAAGTGCCACAATAGGTCTTCTTAAGCTCTGTTAAAATATCTTGCAAAGTTGCATTCTCTTTGCCAATGAGTTTGCCCATCTGAAAAGTAGCTTTGAGATCTTGCTCGCTAAGGCCAAAATTCTTTAACGCTAAAGCTGGGTGTGCTGAAGGCATGGCTAAAGGATTTAAGTTAGCCTCTAAATGACCCAAATCACGGTATGTTTGGATAAGTTTAAACACGCCGAGTTCTTTTTCTGAAAAGCCAAAACTCTTGCCTTGAGAAAACTCCACCCCTTGAAAGAATCTTTGCCACTCAGGTTCCATGGCTTGGGGATTTGCTTTGAATTGTAAATATTGAGCTTCGATGTACTCGAGATTCATTTGGTTTAAACCGTCGTTGTTCACAGCTGCCTCTTGTGTTGCAAAAAATGGGGTCCGAAAACACTTTGACCCTAGTTAAGTAATGCTCGATCATCATAGCGTTAAATTTTAGAATTTTGAAGGAGTTTAAACATGTTCAAACTAGTTCTTATTCGCCACGGTGAAAGCCTCTGGAATAAAGAAAATAGATTCACGGGATGGCAAGACGTTGATCTCTCAGAAAAAGGTCGAGCTGAAGCTCTAAAGGGCGGTCAAGCCCTGCGCGAACGTGGTTTTTCATTTGATATTGCCTATACCTCTGTCCTCAAACGTGCGATCAAAACCTGTCATTTAGCTCTCGAAGAGTTGGATCAATTGTGGTTGCCCGTGATCAAAGACTGGCGCTTAAATGAGAGGCACTATGGTGGACTGCAAGGCCTCGACAAAGCAGAAACCGCAGCTCGTCATGGCGAAGAACAAGTTAAAATCTGGCGTCGGAGCTATGACACACCTCCTCCTGCCATGGAGGAAAGTGACCCACGTCACCCTAAAAATGATCCACGCTACAGTCAGATCCCCAAAAACCTTCTCCCCACCGGCGAATCTTTAAAAGATACTGTTGCTCGCTTTTTACCCTTGTGGAACGACATGATTTCTAAACAAGTGCAAAGTGGACAAAAGGTCCTGATCGTTGCTCATGGCAATAGCTTGCGTGCCTTAATTCAACATTTAGAAAACATGACCCCTGCTGAAATCATGGAAGTGAATATGCCGACGGGTATCCCTTTGTGTTACACGCTCGACAAAGATCTTAAAGTCATTTCTAAAGAGTTTATTGGCAACGCTGCAGATGTGGCTGCTGCCATTGCTACTGTTGCAAATCAGGGTAAGGCCAAATAATAAGCTCAACATAAATTTTACTGATATTAAAAGCCCTCACCGCTCCTGACGTGAGGGCTTTTATTTTTTTATCTAGCCACCTTGACAGATTTTAAAGTGCCATCATCTTTACATTGTAAAGAGCGAAACCGGTTTCCTAGCTCAAACAAATAGTCATTTAATCTATTTTTAGAGGAGGAATTATGCGTGCTTTAACCCTATTTAACAATCGTCGTCCACAGACTGTGCAAGATCTTATGGAAGAGTTTATGAAGGACTTTGATCGCAACTTATTTACATCAGCTGCGAGCCCATGGCGTGCCGACGGTGGAGCGTTTAATCCTCATATTGATGTGGAAGAAAAAGATGGGGTTTACTATGTCACGGCAGATTTGCCTGGCGTAAAAAAGGACGAAATTAAATTAGACCTTCATGACAATGTTTTTACTATCAGCGGAGAGAGAGTTAAAGAGATCAAAGGCGAAAATAAACACACTGAAAGAGTGTGGGGAAAATTCTCAAGATCATTTACCCTCCCGATCCCAGTAGACGATGAAAAAATTGAAGCTCGCTTTGAAGATGGAGTTCTCCATGTAGCAATTCCACAAAAAGAAATGAAAAAAACAAAGACAATTAAAATCAATTAACTCCAATAAAATTGGAGTCCCACCACTCAAAAGCCAGAGAGCCGACCCTCACGGTGTCTCTGGCTTTTTCCTATTTTTTGAAAAATGATAATTAAAGAGCTAAGCCAATTGAGAAAATAGCCTCTTTGCTATTCTCTGGAGAAACTGCAAAATCCAGCACAAAACCAAAAGCCTGCACTGAAGCTTGCAACATATTGCGCATATCATACTCATGAAAGTGCAACCGTTTGTACCCCAGACTCACTTGGTAAGGAATAAAGTTTTCAGACTCAAAATAAAAGCCAAAACCAAAGCTGTAGCCGCGATATTCAATGTCTTTTTTACTCGAAGAAAAAGAGCGATCTAAACCCAAATACCAACGATCTTTCCACCACAATTTATAATCAATAGCCGAAATTTGATCTTCAATAATCTCCTGTCCTGGAGATGGCAAAATATTAACGTAAACTTCTTTTAAAGTAAGAGACTGTCGAGACTCAGCATTGCGCCAACTCAGGGGTTTGACTTCAGCTTCAACCAAAGACTGTATATGCCGAGGATGAATGATCAATCCAATGTCTCCAGCACCAGAGCGATTGACCTTGGCCGACACAACCCCCACGATCTCACCCTTAGAGTTTAAGACGGGCCCGCCAGAGTTCCCTGGTGACAAAGACATATCTGTAATGAAATTATCCTCATTGATTTTAGTAATCATACCCTTGGAGTAATTAAACAGCAGATCCCGTCGCAGGTTTTCTTTGAAATCCAAAAGAAGCCCAAAAGGATGCCCTATAGTCACATGCTCCTTGCCCACCACAAGGTCAGGATTTTTAGCGATATTTAAAAAATTATAGGGAGCTTCAGTATCAAGATTTAAAATCGCCAAGTCATTCTTAGGCTGCCATTTTAGAACGTTGGCTCTCTGCTGCAAAACAACTTTATCACCTAAAAACCATTGCACCGTTATAGGGCGCAAAGCACTCACACAATGGTGAGCCGTAAGAAGAGTTCGTGGACCAATTAAAGATCCCGAACAAATGCCGCCCCGATGGCGAATCACTGGGATCGCAGAGCGAGACCTCGTAAAAACCTCGCTCCATGATTGAGTCTGTGCTGGAGCTGGAACTTGAGCTGGAACTTGAGCTGGAACTTGAGCTGGAGCTTGAGCATGAGCTCGCGAACAAGCCCCTGCAAAAGCCATCAAAACAAATAAAGTTGTAAACTTTAATTGTTGCAACAACATGATTAGTGTTTAGCTTTTTCAGTAGCTAACTTGTGAAGTTCTTCAGCAAAGAATTTCATACCAAGAGTAAGTTGAGTGTTTTCGATATCAGTCAAAGTGCTATCTTCCACTTCCTCTGCAAAAAGCTCACTCACCACATATTTAAACACTTCTGGCTGGCAGAATTCTTCGGCATTTTGCACTGTTTGCACAAACCATTCTTCAGTGAGGTTTTCGTCATCTGGCATCGCCGCTTCAAATGCTTGGTAGTCTTTTTCTAGTTCTGAGTAAGGAAGAGCACGCAACTCACCATAAGTAGAAACAAATGACTTCCAAACAATCATTCCCATAATCATTAAGAGATCTTGAGCTTCTTCGCCCATATCCTCAGAGAAATCATATAAAAACTGGCTCAAATCCGGTTGCGCCTTAAAAAATGTCTCAGTGAGTTTTTCCATATCCGTGTCGCTATCAATGGAAGCTACAAAATCAATAGCAGCATCTACGGTTTCAAAAGAAATCAAATTCATATCTTAAATCCTCTTTGTTTTTCTGTTTTTAATGCACAAGGGCTACTGGACCGCGACTCAGAGTGCAAGGGTTTCTTGTCGGGAGTGAATTATTTTTTGACGCTAACAGCAAGCTCGCATATGAACAAAGATCACAGTCGCAAATTGGAGTTGATATCCTATGATTCTCTTTCGCAACACTTCTGAAGTTTTAACATTAGCTCCTGCAATGAAAAAAGCTGGTCGCCACATCCAAGAAGAAGATTTGGGAATTCACACCAAGGCTGCCTTTATAGCCGATAAAGGCAAAATCCTTTGGTTAGGAAGCATTAACAAGATACCTCGTTCACTAGCCTCTAAAGTCAAAAAAGAAGTCGATCTACAAAAATCTACGGTTCTGCCTGGATTCATTGAGTGCCACACTCACTCTCTTTTTGCTGGAGATCGCTCTGCAGAGTTTGAAATGCGTAACAATGGCATTAGTTACCAAGAAATAGCAGCTCGAGGTGGGGGAATTTTATCCACAGTGCGTGCCACAAGGTCATCTAGCCCCGCCAAACTCTTGAGCAGCACACAAAAACGCGTGGATCTCTTCATTCAACAAGGGGTCACAACTCTTGAAGTCAAATCAGGTTACGCTCTCAATCTTAAAGACGAATTTAAAATGCTCAGCGTCGCCCAAAAACTCAAAGGCCCACACGTGGTGCCCACCTTTCTGGGAGCCCATGCTTTAGCTCCTGAATTTAAAAACACTTCAGATTATATTGCCTATTTAATTTCTGAGGTTTTGCCAGCTCTGCAAAAAAGGAAGCTCGCAGAGAGAATCGATATTTTTATAGAAAAGGGCTTTTTTAGTCCTGAGGATGGGGCTCGTCTTTTTAGAGCTGCCAAAAACTTTGGCTTTAAAAATTTTGTCGTCCATGCCGACCAGCTCACCCTGAGTGGAGGCACAGCTCTTGGATTAGAGTATCAAGCCCTTTCTGTGGATCATGTCTTAAAGATTGATTCGAATCTGATCCAAAAACTAGCTCAGTCAGAAACCACTGCCGTGCTCTTACCTGCTGCGGATCTCTACATGAAAGTTCCTTACCCGCCAGCACGGCAATTGATTGATTCTGGTGCACGCGTAACTTTGGCCACGGATTTTAACCCAGGCACTTCCCCTACCCAGAGCCTAGATTTGGTGGGCTTACTCGCACGCCTAGAAATGAAAATGACACTTCCTGAAGTTATTGGAGCTTACACTGTAGGGGCCAGTTTTGCTTTGGGACTGCAAAACACCATAGGCTCCTTGGAGCCTCAAAAGTCTGCTGATTTTTTATGCATCGATGAAGACTGGCGCCAACTTTTCTATTCTGTAGGCAAGCCTTTGGTCCAACAGGTTTTTCGAGAGGGAAAGAGTCTCTACACCGCCAACAAATAGGGCGATGCGTTGCAAAATTTAAGAATCTTAAAATTTTCTTTGAAAAAATGACACATTTCTCCCTAGGCTATGGCTTGAGGGGGAATTTTAATGAGGTCATCTTACGCCAATTTAATGCAGTCCAAATATTTTAGTCCGGCTTTTAATAGTGCGATTTTTGATGGTCCTGTGCGCATCTATTTTGCGCAATTTCATGAATCTCAAGCTTTAAAGATTTACTTCGCCCTCCAACAAAAACTTTCTCACGAATGGTCTCGAGCCAAAGAGGTCTCACGCCAAACAGGGGCTAACCTTTTAATTATGATTTACCCCACAACTGACTCCTTTGGACTCTCTTTTGACGAAGAGCTTGCCGTAACTGGTTACATTCAAGAATCATGGAATAACGAGCTAGTCTTTGGGCTAAACGGACCTATGGAAGACAGCAATTTGGATAAGTTTCTGACTGAGGTACGCTTGGCCACAATGAAATGGCATCCGCACATCAAAGCTCCTCTAGAAGCACAACTGTAATCGTGATATCCTTAAAAATATGAATAAATCCAAAAGACTTGCTAACGATCGCGGGCAAGTGATTATTGAATATGTCTTACTCATGATTATTGCCGTAGGTTTGGCTGTGGCACTCACTCGTCAACTCGTTTCTCGTAACCAAGATGACCCTGGAGTTCTAACTGGGGCTTGGCATAATATTTTAACAACCATAGGCGACGATATCCCCGATAAGCAGCAATAGGTGACATTTTAAGCAGCTCTCCCCTGTAAAATCAGCAAGGTGCACTCCCCCTCTTTACAACCCAATAGCTTTGCGGTAGACCCTCCCCACATTCACTTGTGCAAATACGAGGGGTTTTTATGAAAAATTTAATGATTTTGCTCACTGCTATCTCTTTTGCTTTACCTGCCTCAGCTGGCCGCATGAAGGACCTCGTCATTGCTCACGAAGAAGCTGTTTTGGAGTTTTTATTCGGCACTACGAATAGCTCAGATGTTACCTTCGAAGGGCATCGTTTTTCTGAACCTGAACTTGGCGGCGATATTGCCGTGACAAGCGAAGTGCATGTTCTTGATGTTCACAGCTTTGAGTTTATCAAAAAGACCTGCACTACGGAGTTCAATCAATTTGGACCCCAAAATTACCAGCCAACAAATGTTTCTTGTAATTAGTTAATGCCCTGCATTTAAGGCAGTCCTCTCAGCAAATTGGTGCTAACTTGTGAGCACTAATTTGCCTTGCTGAAGAGGAGCTTATGTCTGATTTACAGTTTGATTTAGTTGTCATTGGTTCTGGTCCTGGTGGTTATGTCGGCGCTATTCGCGCAGCTCAACTAGGTCTCAAAACAGCCATTATCGAAAAAGATAAAACTTACGGTGGAACCTGCCTCAATGTAGGGTGCATTCCTTCTAAAGCTCTTTTGGAGAGCTCAGAACACTATCATGCTGCCCTTCACGACTTTGCTCAGCACGGTGTGAATGTTAGCAAAGTGGATCTCGATCTCAAAACAATGATGGAGAGAAAAAATAAGGTTGTGCAAACGAACACTGAGGGAATTGCTTTTTTATTTAAGAAAAATAAAATCACTCCTTTTCATGGTTACGGAAAAATTCTTAGCGCTGGCAAAGTGCAAGTCACTGGAGCCGATGGCCAGCAACAAGTAATCCAAACAAAACACATTGTGATTGCAACAGGATCTGTTCCTGTTGAACTTCCTTTTTTAAAGTTTGATGAAAAGAAAATCATTTCTTCCACAGGCGCACTGGCTTTAGAAAAGGTCCCTAAAAAATTAGCTGTCGTCGGTGGTGGAGTCATTGGTCTTGAACTTGGCTCGGTGTGGAGCCGCCTTGGTTCAGAAGTAACTGTGATTGAATATGCTGACCGCCTTGGTGGACCCATGGATCAAGATTGCATGAATGTCTTAAAGAAAGTGATGCAAAAAGACGGTGTTAAATTTTTGATGTCCACTAAAGTCACCGCTTCCAAAATTGTTGGGGAGCAAGTGGAGTTAACTTACGAATCTCTTAAAGATGGTAAAGTTGAAAGCATGACCACAGATGTGGTTCTCGTCTCTACCGGCCGCAAAGCTTTCACACACAATTTAGGCTGCGAAGAAACAGGCATTCAAAAAGACCCACAGGGTCGCATTGTCGTCGACAACCATTATCAAACTTCAGTGCC
>JBKHVM010000060.1:0-14382 GCA_046570065.1 Bdellovibrionia bacterium | reverse complement strand
ATTATCGCTATTTTTATCTGGCTCTATTCAAGCCCAAGAAGAAAATCTTGAGCTCGAGTTTGAAGACTATACTGAGGAGAGCGCCGAGTTGCCACCGCAAGAGCCGCCTTATATTTCTCCTGAAGTGCCTCCCGCTAATGCAGAGTCTTCGGAGTTGGATCAATTTCTCGAAGCAGAAAAGCCTCCTCAGGAGCCTCCCTACGTTGAGGCTGCACCCGAGATTGAGTTGGCTCCAAGCTTAAATGCTCAAGACGAAAGCTCGAATAGAAGTCTTGAAAAAACAGCGAATGAATCTGTATTGCCTCGAGGGAAAAAACGTATTGCTCACCCTTTAGCCAAAAAAGGTTTGGTGGCAATTGCCAAAGATGGAAGCTATATTTACCGCACCGAAACGGGGATTAAAAGTCAGTCGGCATCTTTACGTTTAGGTCAAATTCAGCCGCCCAACATTGAATCTGCAGATGGCACTACTAACTTTGAAGAAATGTATGGCTCAGGCACTGCCAACATCAGCTTTGAGTATGAATGGCAGCCATTTAATAATTGGGGCAAGTTGGGAGTTCTTGCTGGTATTGGCCTATTTAATTCTGCTGGCAATGGAAGATATCTGTCTGATGGTACTCCCGCTCGTGAGACTTATACTTTTTGGGGAGTACCTATAAGTGCAGGGGTCAGTTACCGCTTTGAATTTAGCGACCGCCAGTGGTTAGCTCCATATGTTCTTGGTGGTCTTTCTTATTATGGTCTGGTTGAAACACGTGATGATGGCGTTCCCCCTAAAGCTACTGGAGTCCCTGCTGCTTTTAGTGGTGGTGGTGCACTTTTTAGTATTACCCATTGGGACAAAGCTAGTGCTCACACAATATGGAGTGAGTATGGCATCGCTAATATGTGGGTATCTTTAGAGTTGAGAGTGATCCAATCATTTTCAGAAGATCTGGATGTCTCATCGAACCATGTAAATTTGGGACTGACATTTGATTACTAGGGCAACTTGAATTAAAAGACCCCATGCCTAAAATAAAATTTACGGTTTCTTACGATGGCACTGACTACTGTGGTTGGCAGATTCAAAAGCATGGCGATAAACCTTCCGTGGCTCAAGTCATCAGCGAAGTACTGAATAAAGTCTGTGACGAGCCTATTGCGCTCTATGCCTCTGGTCGTACCGACGCTGGAGTTCACGCTCTTAATCAAGTCTGTCACTTTGAAACCTCCCGCCCCATCAGCCCTGAGGGAAAGTGGGATTTTGTTTGGGCCATGAATTGTTTATTGCCACCGACAATTGTGGTTAAAAAAGCCTGGTTGGCTCCTGATGAGTTTCATTCCACTTTATCCGCAACTCATAAGACCTACCGTTACTTTCTTCTTAATCAGCCCCGGCCCAGTGCTATTTTAAGCCGTTATGCTGATTGGGTTCGAAAACCCATGGACATTGATTTATTAAATAACTGCGCAGAACAAATCTTGGGAACCCATGATTTTAAGTCCTTCCAATCTGCAGGGACCCCCGTACCTCACACAGTCCGTGACATTTATAAGGCCCAGTGGACCTACCGAAAGCCTCATTTGCTGCAATTTGAAGTGACGGGGAGTGGGTTTTTAAAGCAAATGGTCCGTAATTTAGTGGGGACGATGACCATGATCGAGAGAAAAGGTATGCAAGCCTCTGAAATGACTAAGATTCTAAAGTCAGAGGATCGCACCAAGGCGGGGGCCCCAGCCCCTCCTCAAGGCCTATTCCTCTATCGAGTTTATTATCCACAAGATCTTGACAATAAGTGCCTAGAACTTTAAAACATCTCTTCCCGCAAAAAGTGGTTAGAGCCCGTTGTAACCTCAAACAATTTTTTGCCGAGCAACTCGCGGTAAACTTGTTGTTCACTAAATGGAGTCAAAATGAAGACCTTTAATGCTAAAGCAGATGAAGTAGAAAGACAGTGGTGGGTTATTGATGCTGCTGACCAACGTGTTGGTCGTGTAGCGACGACTGTTGCGAATATCCTTCGCGGCAAGAATAAACCTATCTTTACACCTAACGTAGATACTGGTGATTTTGTTGTTGTTATCAACACTGACAAAATGCAATTAACTGGTTCTAAGTGGTCAACTAAGAAGTACTACAGACACTCTCGCTTTTTCGGTTCTATGAAAGAAAAAACTGCTGCTGAAAAGTTGCAAGAAGATTCAGCTTTCATCATGGAAGAAGCTGTTCGCGGAATGCTTCCTACAAACAAGCTTTCTCGTGATATTCTTGCTAAACTAAAAGCTTACCCTGGCGCTGAGCACCCACACGCTGCTCAAAAACCTCAGGCATACACTTTGAAATAACGGAGATAGACAATGGCAGCTGAAAAATTCTTTTATGCTACTGGAAGAAGAAAAACGAGCTCTGCACGTATTTTCTTAAAGCCTGGAAAAGGCAACATCACAATCAATGGTAAAAAAGCTGACGACTATCTTCGTCGTTTACAATCACGCATGGTGATTCAACAGCCTATCGATCTTTTAAACCAAACTGGTAAGTTTGATTTAAAAATCACTGTGGCTGGTGGTGGAGAATCTGGTCAAGCAGGTGCGATCCGTCACGGTATCACACGCGCTTTGATCGCTTTCAATCCTGAGTTCAAAACTGTTCTCAAGAAGGCTGGTTACGTTACTCGTGATCCGCGTATGGTTGAAAGAAAGAAATACGGTTTGGCTGGCGCTCGCAGAAGATTCCAGTACTCAAAACGTTAATTCTCAAATCCCTTGTGGATTCTACAAAGAGCCAGGTTTTACCTGGCTCTTTTTTTTGGCTTAGCCTCTGCATCTTTATTTTAAAGAATTGGAAGAGAGCGTTTATGGCCAAATTAAAGAGACTTGAGATTGAAAAAGTGCCAACTTTTTTGACGAGGGCCGTCTTTTGTCTTTTTATTGCAGCTTCGAGTTCCTCTTTGGCATCTACCTATAGCCTGCAGTGCAGTTCCATTTTTTTACCTAAGAGTGACTTGTTTATACCCATGAATCCTAGCTATCGAGGCGAAGATCTTGGTTTGTATCGAGATACCATTTCAAACAAACAATGGAATGTGATTTATTTCACCCCTAGAGAACGGGGACCTTTTACTTTGCGATTGCAGGCGGGTTTACTGCGCGATCATCGAGGACAGTTGTTTAGCACTCCCTTTAATAGTGATAATGGACAATTTGAGTCTGTGCTTTTTGTTATAAATAAGAAAATGGAATTGCTGTACCTGCCATTTGAGCAAAGAGGTAAATACCACCACTCAACGTTAAGTGCTGGTGACGATATTATTTTTGCTGGCACTATGATTGTTGTAGATGGCCGGATGACAGAAGTTTCTAATCACAGTGGTCATTACAAGCCCTCTACAGAACAAACGGTCAAGGTACTCAGGCTATTGCATGAAATGGGATTAGATCACTCTCGTCTTAATTTAGTAGGGATATCTGCTCGAGAATTAGGTGGGGCCTACTCACTACCGGTTTCAAAAATTCTCGAGTGAATAATGTGATTTTTAGGTCAAAGCAAAGGGAGTGTTTGAAGACTCCTTTGCTCTTGTCTCTTATTGAAAGACTACCAAAATTTAAAATTTAACTGCAGGCCGACGTAAGTAGACTTTTTGGCATTGGCCCCAGCAAACTGTGGTCGTGTTTGGCGCAAGACGAATTGGGTGTCAGTGCTCTGAACCACCTTGGAGTCAAAAACTTGGTTGATCTTTTTAGAAATAGCCCCTGCAGGATTGAGTAAGAAGAGTGATACTGATCCCAATTTTTTGGAACCCATCACGCGACCTCCATTGGCTTCGATGTCTTTGTAGGTCGTGTAAAAAACTTCACCTAACAAAGAACCAAGGACGGGAGTGATGATTAAGTCTTGGATCGAAGGTTTTTCAGCAACCGCTTCAAGGCCGTATTCCCAGAAGAAGGTCGACATCATAAAAGTATAGATAGCGGAATCAAGGCGTGAGTAGTTCATGTGTCTTGCGACAACATAGTAGGCAGCTCCAGAAACAGTGTGACCAATCCAATTTACTGCCCACTCATCTTTATCAATGACTGGTTTGTGCTTAACATTTTCTTTCCACTTATCTAAGAGATGGCTATCTTGATCTTTATCCCACTGAGTGAGTTTTTCGGGAAGGGCTGCTAAAAAGAGCATAAAACCCGCACCCATAATTCCAAAGTTAAAAGTCTCTTGTGCTAAACCTGGCTCACTTGGGCGTAAATCCACATCAACACGTGTTTCTGTGACTACTTCATTTGGACCAACGGGGCGAACAACAGTCACGCTAACCCAGGGAAACTCTTTATTGGGTGTGCAGAGTTGATGGATATCTTGATTGGTGCGCCAATTAGATAAACTTAATAAAGTTTGTTGTGCCTTCTTGCAGCCCTGAGGATCAAGAGTGTTGATGTAAAGTGTTTGAACTGCGGCTTTATTAAAACCTAGTTGCGTGTCTCTGTAGACCTTTTGCCACTGCTCCTTAGTTAGGTACTGAGACATAGGGTTTCCGTACCATGGATCGAGCTTAAAATCAGCTTGAGCAGAGTTGAAGATCAAAACAAATAAAATAGAAGTCAGAAATAGCTTTTTCATGAAACCATACTATTCAAGAATAGGGCCAAGATTTAAGAGCTTCTACTATTGATTGTTTAGAGATGGAGAGGTCACTCCTGTTGAACTACTATTAACTCTTGGTAATTATTTCGTTGTGCTTCTTGCTCTGAAGGTTTTCATTTTTTGGAGAATCAAAAACAGAAAAATAATATGTAAGTGAACTTGAATGGGTGATTTAGTTGTTGTCCCTATGAAGAGTAACTGTGGAATTGAGAAGCTCGTTGGAAAGATCTTTTGTCGCTATCAAAAAAAAGAGGATCAGAACAAGTTCTGATCCTCTTTGGTGGTTTGATTCGCGAGAGAATTACTTTGTGCAAGCAAGAGGGTAGATGTCACCTTTTGCTAACAAGAAACCTTCATAAACACCAGGAGATGTTTGAGAGATTTGGATCAAACCAGCATCTTTGATAACGCCATCAACTTGACCAAACTGTTCGCCCAAAACCATCATAGAAAACTCACCAGCTTTAACCATTTGGTCAGCAGCGCCTTTATCTAACTGATTGAAAAGAACAAAAGAAGTAGATTTAGTAACAACTTGTACAGTTACGAAATCGATAGAAACGTCGTCACCTTTAGTAACTTCTAAAGTTACAGCAGGTGTTTCAGCAGGAACCATACACTTAAAAAGTGTAGTTTCAGCAAAAGCAGAAGTAGCAAACAAAAGTGTTGAAGCAAATACTAGATTTTTCATTAAATCCCCTTTTTTAAAGTTGCGCTAAGTTAAGCTATGGCTCTGTCTTATTCAAATAAAAGCTGGGGGGCATGGCACAATTACGCTATTGCTAAAAAGTTTGACAGTTTAGCTAAGCTCTCATTCTTAAATTGAACAATTTTAATGAGTTAGATTGCATCTCATGCCTGGCCAACTATACTAACTCAATGGATAGCGTATTATTACAAATTGGAATCATCTATTTTTTAGGTCACTTTCTTTCTTTCATTTTCAAAAAGTACAAAGTTCCGGATGTTTTGATTTTTATGATATTGGGACTAACTATTGGCCCTATATTAAATATTGTACAGCTGGAAGAGTTCGGGAAAGCGGGTGCGGTGTTGAGCACCATGGCACTCATGGTAATACTATTTCAAAGTGGTGTGACATTAAATCTAACTAGTCTTGCCAAAGTATCTTTAAAAGGCACTGTGCTGACATTAGTTACGTTTTTATTTACAACAGTTCTCGTTATACTTTTAAGTTATCCCTTTACCAATTCGTGGATATTATCCGCTGTTACTGGGATTATATTGTCTGGGACTTCTTCGGCTGTGGTTATACCCATGTCTCAGGCTTTGAGACTGAGTGATAATGCTCAGAATATTCTTTTGCTGGAATCATCAATAACAGATGTGTTGTGTATTATACTGACAATGACCATCTCAATGTCCTTGGTAAGCGGAAAAATCGATCTCGGGCAGATTGCTAGCAACATTAGCATGTCTTTTCTTATTGCTGTTTTAATTGGCCTTATTGCGGGTGCTGTTTGGTCTCACTATAAAAGTCGCTTTCAGCCATTATCAACGATTGCATTTGCATTAGTTTTGTATGGTTTTGTATCACTCCAAGGTTTTAGTGGAGCTATCGCAGTGATGGCGATGGGTTTTGCAATTACAAATACAAAAAGGTTTTTCCCACAAATAGAATCACAAAATTTAACAGATGCTGAAACTACATTTTATACTGAGTTGAGTTTTGTATTAAAAACCTTTTTCTTTATCTATTTGGGAGTTTCGCTCAAGCTCAAGTCTTTTTCGATGTTAGGAGTTGCAGCTTTACTGACCATTGCTATTTTGGTGATCAGACACTTTTTTAATAAGATTTATTTTAAGAACGAGTATTCACAAACAGAAATTAACTACATGACTTTAATGATACCTAAAGGGTTGGCGGCTGCAGTTTTAGCAGATGTGCCAGTTATGGCGGGCTTAGAGGGGGCTGATGTAATTCCGCCTTTTGTTTATTCTGTTGTTTTTGTTTCTATTCTTTTGGTGTCGATACTTGTGCCATTTGCTAATCGAAAAGACAAATTAGAAAGCAACTCAGAAATCGTCTAAGCAATTTTGAATTTATATGGGCTCACTTAGTGCAGGAGTCGTAACAAGATCAAGGACACTAAGGGACCCATCTGAGGCTCTAAATCATTTGATTTTGAGAGCCCTTTTAAATTACATCAGTTTGGCTTTAGCTAGATCAAAAGCAGCAGAAAGCTTGCTGCGGTCGGGGGCAGCCCCTTGGGCAAAGTCAGGGCGTCCTCCACCTTTACCACCCATGGCAGAAGCGATTTCTTTTAAGAGATCTCCAGCTTTGAGTTCGCCAGAAATTTCTTTAGAGACACTGACAATAATAGGATGAGAGCCTGAGCCTTCTCCGACCACAATGACGATACCATTTTGCACTTTATTTTTTAGGTGATCTGTAATTTCCGCAAGAACGTCACGGTCTTCGATTCCAGCTAGATCAGCAAGAACAAGCTTTCCTGACTTTCCGGACTTTAATGTAAAGGCCATGGCTGCATTTGCCAGAGCGTCCACATCCACTTGCCCACCTTGAAGTTTTTTGAGTTCCTTCTCTTGGTGTTTAATCTGCTCTTTGTAGCTTTCGATGCGATTTGCAAGGGTAGCGCTTTCGCAGGTAATCTCGAGATGTTTTAAGTAGTGAGCACTCTTTTGTAGGCCCGCAACTTCTAGAGCTTGATCTAAGTGTTCAATGGACTGAAGAGCATAATGAATAGCACCATCTCCAGTGATCGCCTCAATACGACGAACTCCTGCGCTCACACCGCTTTCTGAAATCACTTTAAAGAAACGAATCTGCGCTGTGTTCTGTACGTGTGTTCCGCCGCAGAGCTCGCAAGAGAAATCACCCATAGTTAAGACTCGTACTTGATCTCCGTATTTTTCTCCAAACATAGCCACGGCACCTTTAGCCATAGCAGCTTTGTGATCCATGATCTCGGCAGTGACGGGGACCGCCCGAGCAATTTGTTCGTTGACTAGGGCTTCGATCTTTTTGATCTCTTCACTAGAAACCGGTTTGTTGTGAGTGAAGTCAAAACGAGTGCGTGAGGAGTCCACAGCAGAACCGGCTTGCCCTACATGGCTTCCTAAAACTTTTTTAAGAGCTGCATGTAGGAGATGTGTCGCTGAGTGATTGTTAGTGGTGTTGCGACGTTCGATGTTATCTACAAGGGTGCTCACCGATTGTTGAAGCTTAAAGCTACCGGCTTCGACTTCAATATGGTGAAGAATCACATCGTCAATTTTTGTGGTATTCAGAACACGAGCTCTGCTTTCGCCCGAAGTGAGATAGCCCACATCACCAGCTTGTCCCCCGCCTTCGCCATAGAACGAAGTTTGATCTAAGAGCGCAAGGCCTGTTTCTCCTGATTTGATTTCAGTAACTTCTTGTTGGCCGTTAGAAAGTTTAAGGATAGTTCCTTGTGAGTTTGTACCAGTGTAGCCAGTAAACTTAACAACACCATTTTGAGACGAGAAGTCTTTAGCAAACTTAATTGTGTGCTGCTCATCGCTGTTAAGGGATTTGCCTTTCCAGCTGGCTTTTGATTTTGCACGTATGGCATCCATGTGTTTTTCAAAGGCAGTTTCGTTAACTTCAATTTGATTTTCGTTAGCGATCACACGAGTTAAGTCTGCTGGAAAACCAAAAGTGTCATAGAGTTTAAATACAACTTCAGCTGACAGTTCTTTTTGTCCAGTCGATTTTACTTTTTTAAGCTCGTCCATCAAAATATTAGTGCCGTTATCAAGGGTTGCCAAGAAGCGTGTTTCTTCGTCTCGAATCGTATTGAGGACATGGTCTTTGCGCACATTAAGTTCAGGGTAGAAGTCATGCATGCTCTCAATGAGAGCTTCAGACATTCCCGGAAGTAAAGATTTGTCTTGTGATAACTTACGGCCATAACGAATAGCTCTTCTCATAATACGACGGAGAACGTAACCACGTCCTTCGTTAGAAGGGAGAGCGCCATCGGCAATGAGAAAACTTGCTGAGCGACAGTGATCAGCTAAGACTCTTAGGGCAGCTGTTTTTTCTAAAAGCTCTGGGTGTTTCTGCAAAAGGGCAGTGTCTGTGACGTAATCAAAGCCACCAATTTTACAAGCGCGCTCAATCACTGGAGCAAATAAGTCTGTGTCGTAGTTGTTAAGCTTGCCTTGGAGGGCAGCTACCATGCGCTCTAAGCCAGCTCCTGTATCAACAGAGGGCTTAGGGAGTGGGTCCAATTTGCCAGGTTCACTTTCAAAGTACTGCATAAAGACGTTGTTCCAGATTTCAACATAACGATCTTCACCAGCTTCGATGCTCTTAAATGGATCTGCAATTTTACCAGCAGAAGGACCATGATCGTAAAAGATTTCTGTACAAGGCCCGCAAGGTCCAATATCTCCCATGCGCCAGAAATTATCTTTATCAAATCTAAAAATACGATCACGTGGTACACCTTCTTGTTTGTGCCAGATGTCGGCAGCTTCATCATCAGAGATATGAACTGTGACGTAGAGTTTTTCTTTGGGAATGCCAAATTCTTTAGTGAGTAATTCCCATGCAAAGTGAATGGCTTCTTTTTTAAAATAATCACCAAAAGAAAAGTTACCTAACATTTCAAAAAAAGTGTGGTGGCGGGCCGTAAAACCAACGTTCTCTAGGTCATTGTGTTTTCCGCCAGCTCTTACGCACTTTTGAATGGTGACGGCACGAGAGTAATCCCGTTTCTCGAGGCCAAGAAAAGTATTTTTAAACTGATTCATTCCCGCGTTGGCAAAAAGTAAAGTGGGGTCGTTCTCGGGAATTAAAGAAGAAGAAGTGACATGGGTGTGACCGTTCTTTTTAAAATAGTCGACAAAGGTGCGACGAACATCAGAACTTTTCATAAGTTTTGGCCTTTCAAGAGAAACTCTTTAAAGAAAAAGTATATCGAGCCTGATTTGAAATTTCAAATGTTGTACTAGGGAGTCATGGAGTCAAGAGCTTGCCGGATGATATCCATAGTAAAGCCTCGGGATGCCAAAAAGCGCATGGCTTTGGCTTTTATTTCGCGGGGGCTAGAGCTGATATCTGGAAACTTACGTTGCAGGAGCTCTAGGGCTTTTGCCAATTCCACTTCGGGGTCAGCTTTGATCGGAGGCAGGCCCTTTTCGTTGAGGTATTGATTGATGTAATGGATCCCTTTTTTGCGGCGATTGAGGGCTTGCGTGAGTTGATCCGAAATCTTTTCAGGAGCAGCAAGCCACTTGCTGTCGGCGGCATGAGCAAGAGCAGCATCAATGGCTTCTTGAATGTCTTTCATGATGACTTCGAGCTCTTCGGGGCTCGGGTAGGGATAACCACGTCTTTTTTTAGGGCGCAAATACTGACGAAGCTTCTGGCGGAGCTCCTTTTCGGAGTGATCTCTTTGCGCCAGAAGGTCCATCATGCGTAACTTTGCTCGAGCTTTAATCGTTAACGGTGGTCTCTGCATCTCAAGCAAAGTAGTTGAATTCTTATGCCGGCGCAACCGCTGCGAGAATTCTTTGATGTTGAGTCAAAGCTTCTAGGGCCGGACGGTTGAGGACTTCGATATGTTTGTTTTCAATCCGCACCCATTCATTCTTTTTCCATTGGCTGATGTGGCGAATCACGCTTTCGGGCTCTGCGCCGATTTTACGGGCAACATCATTGAGAGAAAGTTTAATGAGAATGCGGCTTCCTGCATGGGGGCCTTGGCGATCTAAAAGGCGTAAAAATAAGTCAGCCACTTTTTCAGGAATGTGACCACGCAAGAGGAATTTCTCATGATGGAGTTCGAGGAGGCGCTCCATAGCTTCGTGATGAAGGTAAGCTGCAACAGAAGGTTCTGTAGCAATTAACTTTTGAAAGATGGAGTTAGGAATCTGGAGAACAGCTGAGTCCTCAATAGCCACAAACTGCGAGCCATAGCCATGCTCTGGATTCGTTGAAAAAAGCCCGCCTATGGTGTCGCCGCGAGTGAGAAAATGAAAGATAACGAAGTCCCCAAAAGGATTTTTCATCTGCATTTTAAGGGCTCCATGCAAAACCACAAAAACGTCCTGAACGGGGGCGCCCTTTTCGGCAAGAAGTTCGCGAGAGTTGAGCAGCAAAACCTTAGAGTGGTTTTGGAGTTCGCGCAGAGAAGCTTCGCTAATGTTTTTAAAGATATTCAGATGGTGTAAAGTGCGGATTAAATCCATAAGTACTCCTATGATATGGATTAACATTAGCCGCAAAACCCTCCACAAAAACTGACCCGCATCATAAATGTACTTTTTTTGTGCAATTATATTTCGCACAGCAACGGGAGTTGGGTCCCTTCTATCCTTTGCCTAGGAACTCAGGTAAGCCCATGTTTATGAAAAAATGGGTTCAGTTATTTGTTACTTTTGGCGGCCTTGGGCGTTTGCCTAAAGCTCCAGGAACTTGGGGCAGTTTAGGGGCCTTGGCTTTAGTGATCCCCCTAAGTTCATTAGGAATTTTTGTATATATGGGCATTACCGTGGCCCTGCTCATTGGCGGCATTTTAGCTTGTGAGTACTACGAGGCTCAGACTGGAAATCACGATCAAGGACATATTGTGATTGATGAAGTGGTGGGCATACTCATCACTATGACATGGCTTCCCATAACTTGGCAGAGCCTGTTAATTGGCTTTGTTCTGTTCAGAGTTCTGGACATTTGGAAACCATTTCCCATAGGATATTTAGATAGAAGGGTCCAAGGTGGACTTGGAGTGATGATTGATGATGTATTTGCAGGAGTTATTGCGAGCATCATTATGCAGATACTCTACACTCAGACAAATTTGCTGGGTGCTCAGCTGGTAACGATTTCGTCGTAAAGACTGTCGAGAGGTTTTTGGGATGTTAAAGACAGCTGAGCAGAGAGAGTATCAACGACAAGTTCTCATTAATTTACTTCGTGACCAAAAACTCACTGTGGGTTTTGCCGAGAGTTGTACTGGAGGACAACTTTCTGGATTTTTAGCAGAGCAAGCTGGCGTGTCCGACATATTTTTAGGCTCTGTGGTCTCCTACGCAAACGAAGTAAAGGTGGGTCTTTTGGGGGTCCGTCGAGACACTCTCATGAATGAGGGTGCAGTGAGCGAACAAACCGCTCTTCAAATGGCACAAGGAGTGCGAAAACAAATTCAGTGTGATTGGTCTGCAGCCATTACAGGTATTGCGGGTCCGACAGGTGGTTCAGCAACCAAACCTGTAGGTACTGTGTGCTTTGCGATTGCCGGTCCAAGCTTTGAAAAGACCTTTACTCAGGTGTTTCAGGGGTCACGCACTGAAGTGCAGCAGCAGTCAGTAGACTATGCTGTGCAAATTTTGATCGACGGAATTAATAACCAATAACAGAGAGGGAAAAATGGCAAACCCAACAATGACAGATAAAGCAAATGCAGAAAAAACCAAAGCACTTGAGTTGGCTTTAGGTACAATCGAAAAACAATTTGGTAAAGGCTCAATCATGCGCCTTGGAGCCAACGAATCCCTCGTCAAGGATGTCGAAGCTATTAGCACAGGCTCTTTGAGTTTAGATATCGCTTTGGGGATTGGTGGTCTTCCAAAGGGACGTATCGTAGAAGTTTATGGCCCAGAGTCTTCTGGTAAAACAACAATTGCACTTTCTGTCTGTGCTCAAGCTCAGAAAAAAGGTGGCGTTGTTGCTTATGTGGATGCGGAACATGCTTTAGATGTGAACTATGCAAAACGTTTGGGTGTACATGTTGAAGATCTTTTGATCTCTCAACCGGACACAGGCGAACAAGCTCTTGAGATCACAGAAACACTTGTGCGTTCTGGAGCTATTGACGTATTGGTTGTCGACTCAGTTGCGGCTCTTGTTCCGCGTGCAGAGATCGAAGGTGAAATGGGTGATTCTCATATGGGTTTACAAGCTCGTTTGATGTCACAAGCTCTCAGAAAACTAACTGCAGCCATCAATCGTTCGAATACATTGGTTATTTTCATTAACCAAATTCGTATGAAGATTGGTGTTATGTTTGGTAACCCAGAAACAACAACTGGTGGTAACGCATTGAAGTTCTACTCTTCTGTTCGTATTGATGTACGCCGTGTAGGTGCCATCAAGAATGGTGAAGATGTAGTTGGAAGCCGTACTGCAGTTAAAGTTGTTAAAAACAAAATGGCACCTCCGTTTACAAAAACTGAGTTTGATTTAATGTACAACGAAGGTATCTCTCAAGAGGGTGATATCTTAGATTTAGCTGTAGCTGCAAATATGGTTGATAAGTCGGGTGCATGGTTTAGCTACAATGGTGAACGCATGGGTCAAGGCCGTGACCAAGCTAAGACTTTCCTTAAAGAGCATCCAGAAGCTTGTGCTGAACTTCGTAACAAGTTGTTGGCAGCTAATGGTATCGGCAAAATCCTAATGGATGGCCCAGTAGTTGGGGAAGATACTGAAGGCACAGCGCCAGTAGACGAAGCTGAAGAGGCAACTCCAAAAGTAAAGAAGACTAAAAAGCACTAAGCTTTCTAGGCTAAGATTTATAAAACTAAAAGCCCATCTGATTATCTCAGATGGGCTTTGTTTTTGTTGAGCTCAAGATATAAAAAAAGCCAAGAAGGCACTCTTCTTGGCTTTAAATTTATTGGTCAAAACTAGCGGTAGAACTTACCCCAAAGTAAAATTGGGCGCTCTTCGTAGCGGCAGACTTCGCGAGGAGGTACATGCGGAGGAGCTCCAGAGTCCCAAGTGCATTGTCTTTCCATACGGCGTTCTTTGAGGATGACGGATTCAATTTTGGTGTAGTCATTTTCGAAATCAAAAGTGATTTCACGTCCCTGAACTTGAAGAGCACACTTTCCAGGATTAAAAACAAAAACTGCAGAGTCAATTTGTGGATTCTCTTTTGTTCCTTTAAGGTGAACAGTCTTTAAGTTGCCAATGCTGCTCTCGCAACCGCTATTCAAAATATCGCTACCAGTGCTATTAGAAAACTCAACTACTGGTTTATTACCTTCTAGGCGTACTAAAAGTTGTCCTGCAATGCCATTGAATTTACCTTCGTACTGGCCTTCAAATTTTTTTGCTAAATAAAGGTACTCGGCTGGAACTTCGCCATTCTGAATTTCTACTGACTTACAACCTACAGTGGCAGTCGCCAAAAGTGCTAATACCAAAAGACGTAAAACCATAAATCCCTCCCTAAAGATGGCTACAGCCTTCCCATAGAACTGAGGAGAGTTCAAAAAGAAAGCAGAGATTTTGCTCTGCTTCTACTGATTGACTCGGCGCGTGTGGGATTTATTTGCAGATTTCGATGGTAGTACCAGCCTCAACGAGGCTCCACATCTCTTCAATTTCATCATTAGTGACTGCCATGCAGCCTTGAGTCCAATCTGCTGGATGATTGAGGAAAGACCACTTCCAGCGTTCATTTGGCAGGCCATGGACCATGATATCACCGCCAGGAGAGCAGCCAAGTTTACGAGCTTCGTTGATATCCTCTTGATTAGGGTAGCTCACCGCAAGTGAAAGATGGAAAGAGCTTGCTGAGTTCTTATATTCAATAGAGTAAATTCCTTCAGGAGTTTTACCGTCACCTTGGCATTTCTTGTCTCCTTGTGGAGTGTCGCCAAGAGCCATGCGATAGGTGCGAATCACTTTACCATCTCTGAGAAGATGGAGCTGTCGTCTTTTTTTATCAGCCAGGAGGTAATTGGCTTTAACACCAGGAGGTGCTTGCAGTGTCCAGCGCGGTGTTTTGGCGTAG
>JBKHVM010000059.1:0-14418 GCA_046570065.1 Bdellovibrionia bacterium | reverse complement strand
CTTGGCATGAGGAGTCCAATGCAGTACAAGGAATCTATCAATTTTTAACAGTGTCCGAAAATTCGGGGGTCACTCCAAACTAGATGAACAACGTATACAGATTCTAACTAAAAATAAACTGGCTGCTTTAGGAGAATTTAGTGCTGGAATTGCCCACGAAATAAATAACCCTCTTGCAGTCATTAGCGGAAAAACAACGATTATCAAAAGACGTCTCGAACAAAGTGGGGATCAAAAGAATTCCGTAGAAGATCTCGAAAAAGTTTTGAGCATGGTCAATCGCATTTCAAAAATTATCCACGGTCTCAGAAACTTTGCACGCGATGGAGAAAGTGAACCTCCCACACACTTTAAAGCGGTAAAGTTTTTTGAAGACATAAGAGATATGAGCTATTACCGCATGCAAAATCGCGGTATTGACATCGCCATTGAAGTTACGCCAGTTGATTTAGAAATCTATGCAAGAGAAGTTCAACTTTCACAAGTGATCATCAATCTTGTAAATAACTCCATGGATGCCATTGCTAATAACAAAGAGAAATGGATCGCAATTAGTGCCTGGAAAGAGCAGGGACATGCCTTTATTCGTATTCAAGATTCTGGTGACGGTATCCCTCAAGAAATTCGCGAAAAAATATTTCAACCTTTTTTTTACAACCAAAGAGGCTGGAAAAGGCACTGGGATTGGCCTTTCAATTTCCATTGGCATCATAAAAGAACATGGCGGTGAGATCACCTATGAGTCCGATCGCAAAAACACGTCATTTTTAATTAGACTTTAATTGAGACCATATTTTTGTTTAATTTTTTTTAGCTCACCTGATTTTTCAAGCTTTTTCTGACCGTCAACTAATAGTGCTGCTATCTTTTTTGCATCGGCATACTTAGGGGAAAATGCAATAAAGTGAGGAATAGGTGCACTCGTTGTTCCAATTGATTTATACATCTTGCTATCAATCTTGAGATTTCGAAGACCTTCAAAAAAGACACCTTTTGTTTCTAAAATTGCGTCTACTCTTCCCATATTTAGCATTGGAATGAGACTATTGAGACCTCTCTCACCAGATACCACAACAAAATCAGGATTTTTTTTACGGATTTCTTCATTACTCTTTTCGTCGTAGTTATAGCCATTAATGACGCCTATTTTTTTGCCTTTTTCGTAGCCTGCAAACTTCCAATTTTTGTCCTTAAGCGTAAAGAGTTCAAAAAATAACTCCATTTGTGCTCTTTCAGGAAAAACAAAATTTGGGGCATCATCCTTGCTGGCTCCAGCAATGGCATAATAGCTACCTTCCCCAGCTTCTTTCACCGCGCGAGCCCAATTCACTACTTCGTAATCGACTCGGATTTTCTGAAAAGATAAAGCTTTTTGCATAACCTCAATCAAATAACCTGGTCGCTCCCCTGCTTCGCAGGTGTAAGGACACCAAATATCTGCGGCAACCCTAACCGCAATTTGTTCTTTTGAATTTGCATGAAAACAAAACAATAACAGGAGGGATGACAGTGCAAACCTCATTTGTATCTCCTTTACTTAGAGAGCAGTTCTGAGGCAATTCTTGCGATGTTAGAAAAGTTTGGACTGTGGTAAGCTTTTCTGATTTCAGTAAACTCCTTTTGAACCATGTTGACATCTCTATAGGTCAAAAAGAGATCAACTATGTCATGAGCCACAATAAATGTGACTAAATAATCTGGCATCTCATCACTGATCATGCCTTGAGGGAAACCGCTCCCATCAGGTCTTTCATGATGATGTCGAATCATAAAAAGTACTTCTGAGGGCGCTTCAGCCCACTTGCTAACTGCATTAGCTGCCTTCTCTGGATGTTCCGAAATAATTTTTGTATCCTCTTTATTGAAGGACACACGTGAGTTGAACCCTTGGATAAATTGCCGTTCATTACGAATATGATGATCACTGAGTTCTAGATCATGCAAAAAAGCCCCTAATGCCATTTTTTCAAGAGCAAAGGGAATACTATACTTGCAATGTTGAGATATCGAGGTAATTACAAAACATAAGAGCATAGAGTGAACAATAGAGTAGTTTTTATCCTCTTTTTTAATTCCCCAACCAAGTAAGCTCATGAGGTGATCGCTACTTTGCACAATATCTTTAGCTAGAGCTATATTTCTGTTGGCTATAGCTGCAGTCTTTTCGTTAATTCCAAAAGCTTTTACGGCAGTCACTAGCAGTTCCTGAGCCTGTAGAGAAAGCTCAAGCTTTTCTTCAACTGGTACATTTTTTTCTGCAAAAAGAATCTTGTTCACAAGTTGAGAACGGTAGTTTCTTAAAAACTCATCAAAACTATTTTTACGAATGTAAACCTCTGATAGGTTTTTCTTTTTAATACGCTCTAAGTCCTCAGAAGATAGAGCAGAAGCATTCAGATACTTAACAAATTTTTCTGAAACTTTTAAATAGATCGGAGACACTACTTCTTCAAGTCTCAACAGAATTTCTACTGGAATCGGCATATAAGCATCTGAAGTGCGAATCTCAAATCCCTGGGCACTGAGCATATCAATACTCTGTTCAAGCAATTCTGATTTACCTTCTTCGTTATGCAACTGACCAGCTAAATCCGCAGGATAATTGGCAACTAAGTCACGTACCATGATAAGCTGACTTGACAACCCTAAATCACCTATCTTTTGTAGAAAACTAACTGTATCAACAGCGCTTTTAGCAGCATCGCCGATGACAATTAAGTTAAAAGTCTCACTATTGAGTTTGTCTAATGCTTCTTGGTAATTATTTGCCTCAGTGATGTGGCAAGAAAAATTTGCCGTGTAGGTCAGATCGAGCAACTCACGAGAGATGTATTCTTTTTCAATAATTAATAACTGGGGCAATGCCATAATTCATAATATGTCCGGCAACTTAGACCCTCAAGTTCTTTTAGCCACAACTAGCCATCAAAAAAAGACCTTGCTTGGCATTTAGGACCTCTTTATAGGTATTTTATGCAGCCAATAATTCGCCCACCCAAAAAAGAGATTCTCCGCCTTATGGCTGGCTTTAGAAGATTTAAAGAGCGATTTTTTTCTGCAGACTCAACGCTTTACAATAAACTCTCTTCCATTGGGCAAAGACCTAAAACTTTAGTCATATCTTGCAGCGATTCCCGGGTCGATCCCGCCATCTTATTCAATCTCTCTCCGGGAGAAGTTTTTGTGGTGAGAAATGTAGCAAACTTGGTACCCCCTTGTGAAAACCATACAAGCTTTCATGGTGTGAGTGCTGCTATTGAGTTTGCTGTCGTCAACTTACAAGTTGAGAGTATTATTATTCTGGGGCATCGCCAATGCGGTGGCATTCGTTCCCTCTTTCAACCTCAAAATGTGCGTGAAGGTGGGTTTGTTCAGCAATGGATGAGTATCGCTAAAGAGGCAAAAGAGCGCTCTATTAAACTCGTAGGTGATGACGATTTTGAAAAACTTTGTCGCACCTGTGAACAAGAATCCATTCAAACTTCTATTCAAAATCTTAAGAGCTTTCCCTTTGTTGCTGAAGCCATTAATAGCAATAAACTCCAAATTTTTGGTGTCTATTTTGATATCGAAGAAGGTCAGCTGTGGTCTATAGACGAAGCCACAAACTCATTTCAATTACTTCTTAAATAGCTCGCGTTGAATTTGTATTCTAATTTTTTCCATTTCCTCGGATGTGGGCTCTTCACCCCAAGTATTTCTGAAATCCACAATAACTTGCTCAAGTGTTTCGTTAAAAAGCTGGTCTTTAAAATGATTGGTATCACTCAATATGGTTTCTTGCTGTTGTTGAATGGATCGGACTAAATTATTGACTCTTTCTTCTCGTTGCCGCTCGATAAGGTCATATGCTGCAGAAACTTGGATTACCAATATTGTCCCCAAAACTGTCGGGGCATAGAGGCTTCTAAAAGCCATGTAGTTTTCGTGTTTATTTTGTCGTGCTAAAAAAGGTTCTATTTCCAATTGATGTTTATCAAAACCATCTAGAACAACCTTCTCTAAAAGCTCTCTCGGTATCTTAACTTTAGACTGTGAAGGCAAGACAAATGGTAGCATCAAATACTCCCACTTACGTGAACTCAACACTTGCCTTACCAAAGAAGTTTTTGAGTTCTCTGTCAATGGAAGTAATTGAGTAATACCTTCTCGCATTAGGACTTCACTAAAAAGTCTCTGCTGCATACTAATTTGTCGCTCAGACTTTGAAACTAAAAATCGATTCACAGATTCATTATGTGGAAATAGTACTTTTGATATTTCAGCGATAGCTATCTCAACTTCCATTTCACTGCGAAGAGTTTTGTTGTCTAATCTTTGAAGTAGTTTCCTTAACTGCCTCGATCTCGGCAAAGTTACTTCTCTTGCTTTGGAGTTATCTCCAAAAAGGCTCTGAAGCTGAATCGGCAACTCACTCACAACATCTGAAACCTTTGGTGTAAATACAGAATGACATTTAGGAGCTGGGGTTGCCACAGCTCCTAATAGATAAAAAAATACTAAAAATAGAGCAATATATTTACTCATTTTCTAAGATTCGTACGGCCTGTAAAGTTCTAACCTGCAAAGACTCAATCGCAGCTAAAACCTTATCAGCGTCTTCATCAGTCAAGCTTGCAGCCAATTGCCCAATATTCCCGGCAAGCATTACGATGGGACCAATATTGTTTAAAGCGCTGGTGCGCTCTGTATTTAGCGCAGCGAGAGTGGCTGCTAATCCAAATGCTTGCGCAGCAGCCGATGCCAATCTAAGTCTTTTTGCTTGATCTGCATCCGATTTAAAGTCTTGAAGCTCTTTCTTAAAGACGTCTAAATTTTGTGAAAGAAGGTTAAGCTCTTGCTTTTGGTTTGCTGAAATATCTTTTTGTTCTGCCAAAGACACTTGCTGCTGAAGCTCAGAAATTCTCGCAACTTGCTCATCGACTTCGACAGAATCTTTTCTCAACTCGCTGCCAACACTTGATAGCGCAGAAATAGCAGTTCCTAAGACAGCAAGGGCTCCATAATAAACAGCAGAACCTACTGCAATCTCACTTCTCTTTTGTAATGTTTTGCCAGCCATATACCCAAGTGCCAATGAGAGTGCTGCGGTAACCACTGCAGTACTACCAGCTATAGAACCTTGACCATCTCTCTTCCGAATCGAAGTGGATAGTCCTTGAAGGGTTTCATTGAGAGCAAAAAGATCATTTTTGACTTTTAAAACTTGGACTCGTTTTTCAGCTACATTTTTGTCAGTAATAGTAGTAACTCTATCTGCGTGGGCAGGTCCAACCATTGTTCCCAAAGTCATAGTTGCTGCTAACGTGGCTTTTAATAGTCGTTGTTTCTTCATTTTTTGCTCCTTGTGTTTGCATCATTTAGGCAAGGGAGCAAAAACTAAACCACTCATTGAGCTAACCAAGAGAGAATAAGCCATTATTTTTATGACAAAGAGCCATTTTTGGGCCCTACCATCGATAAATAAAAAGAAGCAGTTCCAATAAAAAAGCGACTCATTTTGAGACGCTTTTACAGAAACTCAAAAACAGAATTTTTAGTTGTTGTATAAGAAGTACTTTTTAAATTGGCGTTTCCAAGCCGCCTCATCCTTCTGTAGCTGCTTATCCAAAGAAGCTGCTGTTGCCTTAGGGTTCTCTATCCATTCGCGCAAAGCAGGTCCACCATTAATAACGTCAAATGCCAAGCGATCAAAAACATACTCATAGGCAAAGTCACGATAAATTGGATACTGGGGATAGATTTCCCTAATGGCTTTCAACATTAAAGCGACGATACGAAAGGGTTTAAATTTCGTAGGATTATAGCTAGTATTGTCTGTATGGATATGAATACCATGACATAACTTTCCGGCGTGTTTATGAAAGGTTGGCTCAAAGTACACTTCTCTAATGATGCAACCTTTTAGCCATTGAGGCCCTATCTTCTTCATTCTTACAAGCACTTCTTTAAAATCAATATCTGGGGCGCCAATAACTTCTAATGCTCTTGTAGTTCCACGCCCCTCAGATAGAGTAGTTCCTTCTATTAGCACGGTCCCTGCGTAAGCCCGCGCCATGTTTAAATTTGCAGCATTAGGTGAAGGATTGATCCAAGTACGCGACATGTCCCACCCATAGCCTGGCTTTTTAGATAAACTATAACCTTTCATTTTTATAACTTTAAGTGACAACGAAAGTTTGTAGAACTCCTTAAAGTAAAGCGCCAACTCTCCCACTGTGAGGCCATGGCGCATTGGTATGGGGGCTGCACCAACAAAACTCTCCCACCCTGATATTAGAGAAAATCCTTCTACTTCTCTCCCTGCTGGATTAGGCCGATCTAAGACAATAACTTCTTTATTCTGCTGAGCACATTCTTCCATGATATAAAGCAAAGTTGTAATAAAAGTATAAATGCGACAGCCTAAATCCTGAAGATCAAAAATTACAACATCACAATGAGATAACATTTCAGGAGTAGGTCGTCTGACTTTTCCATAAAGAGAAAATATAGGAATTTTTAACTCGGAATCTAAAAAGTCGTCACTCTCAACCATGTTATCTTGTTTGTCACCCCGCACCCCATGCTGTGGACCAAATGCACAAGTGATATTAATTTTGGGAGCTAATAAATCTAAACTATGTTTTAGGTTTTGATCAACACTGGCAGGGTGACATACCAATGCACATCTTTTCTTTTTGAGTTGATTTAAAAGTTTTTTATCTTCAAGCAATACTTCGAGGCCAAGCTTCATGTGAACTCCAAAATTTCATATCTACTTTCATGTTCCCATAGCTTAATTTTAAGTCGATTTCTTGTACAGACCTATAAATAGAGAATTTGTATTAATTTAAAATGGCTGGACTAGACTATTTATCTTCTTTTTTAGATTCAATGTAATTTTGAAGTATCCACAGTCGAATGTGTTTTAAGTGAAAATCGCGCATACCAAAAAATACAAAGTGGCAATTGTAGCTCTTAGCCTCTTTGTCATATTCTACGTAATTACACTGCCCCACAATTTCTGGAATATCTACCTCATTAGGCATCCAAAATATAAACTCCCTAAAGGTTCCCACTGGCAGTTCACGATAATAGCGCAGGACAACCCCTGCTTCTGATACCTCTTTCAGTTCGACTGGATTAGAGACAAATATAGTTTTTTCAAATTGACCGTAAGAAGTAAAAATCTCCTCTTTATTCTGAAGATTTCTCCAGCGTGCCTTAATGCCTTTAATAATATAAGCACGATTGAATGGAGCATAATAAATATCTTCAACGTGCTGAATAAGTTCTTTTTCGTCTTTTTCATTAAAAATGCGAGCACTTAACAAGAATATTTTTAACTTATAATCTTGATGCATATTCTTAAATGAAATAGTTTCATTTATTTCATTACCTAACCACGCGCTACTATCCAAAAATACAAAGTACTGTTTTATTAAAAAGCTTGGATCTAAGCTTTCGAGGCTCTTATTAAATTCAGCGACATTCTTAAACTTTTGTGTTTCTCCAGAAAAGAAACGCTCTATACTTGGTTCAAGTTGCTGAGTGAGGTTACTGCTCTCATGTCCAATAAAAACAAAGACACTGTTTTTGTTAGTTCCATTCGAGTAAGGCCTTTGATTATTCTGTTCACGAATAAGCTTCTGCAAGTTAAATGACTGCTGCTGATCTAGAGCAAAGAAACCCAACTCCACTCGGAACATCTGCGTCTCTAGAATCTTAGTGCAATTTAACGAGCGACCAAAAGCACTTCGATGCTGACTCGTTTCTAGGAAGTCAGCATAATACTTTGCAACAACATCACTCTTTACTTCTTGATCAGATAAGGTAGAGAAGCCTGCTTCATTTATTTCTGAGAGTTTAATTTCTTTAAGCATCTCAATTTGAGCAGATGTTTTAAAATTATTGATGTGATATTTTTTTACTGGCAATCTGCCATTAAAAGCAGTCTCGAGTGTTTGAATAAGTAAGAGCTTATCAAATGGTTTAAAAATAAAATTGTTTACGAATCGGTGCTCATATCTTTTTAAAATTAATTTAGGATGGTCATGCCCAGTTAAAAGAATGCAAATTTCCTCTTCATTTTCAGCATAACCAAGTTTTACAAACAGAGGCTTTAACTTTTGAATTAAAGTAATATCCTTAAAACCCCACCCCTCAATTTCGGTAATGAGTCCTTTAAATTTTGAGTTTGGGATTTGCGCAATTATTTCTGGCTCTTTTTTTTCAAGCTGCATCAACCAACCAAGCAGCTCTTTGACTTGGCGAAAACGTTTTATTTCTAAATTTGGATCAACGGCGTCTAAACCTTCCTTAAGAAGCCTAAACATCATGTCATCATTTTCGAGAACCATTAACCATGCCATCTAAGACTATTGTAGCATGTAATACGAAAATTTATCCGATAACTCGACTCCAAAAAGAAAAAGCACCTAGAGGTGCTTTAAGCTAAGGTGGTCCCGTCTCGGGCATATTCTTTAATTCAAGAATTTGATGGAACCGCAAATACTCTTTTTGATAACTAATAGTGCACTTTTTCACTTACCCTCCTATGCTACCTACGTTCTACTGAGGACAACTTTCAGGTAAGCGACCCTAAATTTCGGGTGGACTAGACACTTTCACTCCTTTCAAAATTGAGCTCTTTAACCGGTTTTTATCCGCCATCCATCGCGGAATTTCTTGTGACATACCTTTCGGCTAGACAGTGGTCTGGCTTTAGCCCTTTTTTAAGAAAATTTATTTAAAAGCTGTAAATATTTTTTAACATAGTAAATGAAATTCTAATTTTTTATTAAAGACGTATCAATTCGATAAAAGAGGAGCTCATGGAAGATCTCAATACTGAAAGAATCAAATCTATTTTGAACTACGAACTTCCACTATTTAGTGACACTCATACGATTTCTCCCGAACTCTTACGTAGCTACCTCTTATTTCGCAAATTAGGCACTGACCTCGAAACACAGTTAGATCTATTTTTTGCTCCATTTAAACTATCCACTGGAAGATTTCTTATTCTCCTCACTTTGGATTGCCATCAAAAGTCCGGCTTAGCACCGACGGTTTTGGCGCAAAAAGTGGGAGTCACTCAAGCGACTATTTCTGGACTGATCTCTTCTCTCGAAAAAGGACAATTGATTCAAAAAAGAACTCACGAAAAAGATGGGAGATCTTACTTAATCGACCTCACACCTCAAGGAAATGAACTTGTTCAAAAGCTCAAAGGCGATTTCTTTCAAAGGATCAATGCTATACTCGCCCCAGTTAAAAATGATGACGTGAACAGCCTCAACACCAAACTCTTGGAAATAGCTGCAAAGTTGCAGAACCCATAAAGTAATAATTGGCATAAATCATGAAACTTCTCCAGACAACAATCTAAAAGTTAAATAGCTCTAGTTTGGGCTATGCAAGTTTTAGACAGGTGGCAATTTTTGTCAGGAGAAGAATTATGATGAATGCTAAGATCCTACTTGCTGGATTGATGACTCTTGTCTCAGCAACAAATACATTTGCTCAGACTTCTGTAGAAAGACCTCCCCAATATGTACTCTTAGCCTTTGACGGCTCTAAAGAAAATGCCTTTTGGCAAGAGTCTCGTAGTTTTGCTCGAGGCTTAGAGCTAATGCTGAATCAGCCAGTTAAGTTTACTTACTTCATTAGTGGTGTTTATTGGCTTACTGATGAAAATTCCAAAATCTATCAAGGCCCCAACAGACGAGCTGGGCGCAGTGATATCGGTTTTGGGCAAAAAACTGAGGACTTAGTAACACGTATTGATCATGTAAATAACGCTTTCGAAGAAGGACATGAAATAGCCTCTCATGCTAACGGTCATTTTGATGCTTCTGACTTAATTAATAAGAAAAAGCCCACTTTCAATCCTTGGAGTGAGGCTGACTGGACATGGGAGTTCCAACAATTCAATAACTTACTCTTTGGTGCCTTTAAAAATAATAGTATTAAGCCTTCTGCTAAATATCCAAAAAATGGCTACGCATTTTCTCAAGAAAATATCACAGGATTTCGTGCGCCGGTACTTGGTGTAACCGAAGGACTTTGGCCCACTCTTAAAAAGTTTGGATTTAAATATGACACTTCAAAAGTCAATTTCCCTTGGTATTGGCCTACAAAAGATAAACATGGAATTTGGCAATATCCCCTAGCAGAAATTCCAATAGTCGGGACTGCCAAGAAGACTCTCTCTATGGACTACAACTTTTATGTTTCACAATCGCGAGGTGTAAAAGACGAAGCCAATAAAGAGCTTTATCAAAAACAAATGTATGACTCCTACATGAAGTACTTTAATGATAACTACTATGGACGTCGTGCGCCTATTCATATTGGTCATCATTTCAGTCGCTGGAATGGCGGTGCCTACTGGGAAGCCATGAAAGCTTTTGCTGCAGATGTTTGTGGCTTACCAGAAGTTAAATGCGTTACGTACAATGAATACACACAGTGGCTGGAGTCTCTCAATCAAGATTCTCTCAATCAAATGCGCAAAGGCAACTTTAACAAACTACAAAGACCTCAGCACTTAGCTGTGAACCAAAAAATATATCACACTCAAATTGACATGGTGGCGAATCAAGATCGAATTAAGTTTAAATCAAAAGGACTTCCTCAGCGTGAAAATTTGATGAAAGTAATCACTGTAGATGGTCGAGAAGTACATGGAGACACCATCGAGTTAGAGCAGCTTCGTCAAACCTTACCTCGCAACAGTAAAGTTGAGATCTCAGCCAAAATCTTTAATGACGACGGCGTAGAGATACAAAGCACTACTCACTTTATTCAGAATCTCAACACTGAGTTTGAAATTTTAAGTGAAGAGCCTTGGGAAGGAAGAGCACTAATGGGCGATCTTCCTGAAGCTCACTTCGAGTAGACACAATTCATCACTGTCTCGAGGGTAAATCCGGAAGAATTTTGGAAAGGACCAAAATGATTGTAGGATTTACCCACACTCATATGGGGAGAAACACAACGCTCTTGTGCTGGCTTGAGTCTTCCATCACTTCTGACATTGTTAGGGTGAGTGTTTTTTGCACTTGCTGAGTTGATTTGCACAGAGAACATGCCCGTGGTTTTTGCTGCTGCACAAAAAGTATTAAAAGTTTGCAAAGAGCTTCCAAAGATTCGTATCAATTCCGCAGTTCCTTCATTTCTTTTGACTGCGCATTGCGGATAAACTTGATTCCACTCTCTGATACAAGATTGAACATTTCCTCCAGCATCTGGGGTAAATTGATAAATACCAATATTTAATTTTGATGCTTGAGATTGATTTGGATCTTCATAAAATTTAACTCCAGCAGGCTTTCGATAACCACGTGGAGCGTATTTATCTGCTACAGAAAAACTTCTTGATACATCTGCAGTGGTGAGAGATTCCATATAAGAAAGGCACATAAAGAACTTACCCCAAAGTTGAGAGGCTTTTTTATAACCTTCAATTTCCCCCTTTATTGCACTCTCTCGATAAAAATTCATTTCATCAGCAAAACGATTGATCTTAGCAATCGTATTAGCATTAGGTATGTTTTTACCGGCTAATGTTTCGTTTAGCGTCTGAGAAGTTACTTTGCACAAAGGATGCGAAATCAAAGAATTGGGCAAGTATTTAGCTTCATCTGATCCCATTCCAAAAAGACTTCCTACATATCCTAAACCTGCAACAGATGGCCTCATCTTAATTTCAACTGCATGTGAAATTCTCTCTGCAAAACTATTTTTACCTTGCAACTGCGGATCACAGTAATCTGTAAAGTGTGCAGCACTTTCACTTCGTTGCGGAAGAAGCTCTCTATTACTGCGATAAACTTCATCCACTTCTGCACCCATTATTTTGCCCACATCATAGAAGTGGTCGAACAAATGAGGAGGTGTGGTGTCCACGCTTGCCGGTTCCCTCGGAGTCGTCTCCGTTTGCCCTTCATTGCCTTCGCTAATTGGTGTTGGTGTAGACGAAAGTGATTTCGTTTCAAGCTGTGGAGAACAAGCGAGAAGAAAGTTTAGAAAAAAAGCGCTAGAAATAATAAGAATGAATCTTTTGAAGCTTCCGTGTTTCATTTTTAATGTATCGGAAAATCAACACAGCACTTAAGTTCTTATCCTTATTGGGAAACTTTCAAACAACGAGCTGGACTTTGAGCAGACAAAAGTCGAAATCATTGACACTTTTCTAATGGTTTTTGAATAGTTCAGGCCTCAAGACGGTCTTAGGAAACTCCGATAGTAAAAACACATAATTTAGGGAGAATATTCATGAGTCAGAACAAATATGATGTGAACAGCCTTTATCAATTTTTAATTCAAACGCCGGAACAAGGACTGCGCAAAATGCTTGTAGACAACAAACCCTTTTCTGAAGTTCATTTTAATTTACTAATGAAAGTAGTCAGATCCTGTGATGAGAGTAAATTCGTATCTCACTTCGAGGCTGGAGACTTTCCAAAAGTAAAATTCTCACCTGCTGAAATCAAACTACGTGAAGGTTTTTGGAATGATTGTGTTAAAACATTAGATAGCCGTGGCCTTTTAAGCCCTGCCTCTCCTGCTAAAGCTGCTTAATGAGCAAATTGTACGCAGGCATTGCCCATTCGCAATTTATGCCCGACCTCAAAAAAGAAGTTGGGCCTTTTTTTTTAGAGCATGAGCGTCTTCTCGTCAGCAAAACTATTCCTGAAAAAATTCCGCTCTTTGCACAAGTGCAATCTTTTGAATGCGAGATTTTGCATGTGGCCTCTATTTCTCAAGCTGCAAAAGCATTGCGTGAAAGAGGAAAGTTTTGGGCGGGCTATTCACCTCAACTCTACAGACGAACTCAGCTTATTAGCGAACAACTACCACAAAAAAAAGTTCCTCTAATCAAGTTCGCCCAGATATACGAAGGTCCTGAGTTTGGTTTCTTTAGTCTCTTAAATGCTAATGAAATTTTAATCGCTCCCCACACAAAGAATCCATTTCCCTTGGGAGAGGTTCTGTTTGAAGAAGATAAAGTCAATCCGCCATCTCGTGCTTACTTAAAATTGTGGGAACTAATCTCACTTCACGGAATTACCCCTCAAAAAAATCAAACCGTTCTTGATTTCGGTTCTTGCCCTGGAGGATGGACTTGGGTTTTGCAAAGTTTAGGTTGTAAAGTAGTGAGTGTGGATAAAGCCCCCCTTGCCCCACAAGTTGCCAGCCTGCCCAATGTTACCTTTAGAAAACAGGATGCCTTTAAACTCAAGCCAAATGACATTGGCCCCCTAGATTGGTTCTTCTCTGATATTATTTGTTATCCTAAAGACCTCATAGAACTCATAGAAATGTGGACACAGAGTGGTCTTTGTAAGAACTTTGTCTGTACTGTGAAATTTCAAGGTGAAACAGATTTTGCGAGTCTAGATATTTTAAGATCAAGATTTGGCGCAAAAATTGTTCATCTCTATTACAATAAGCATGAAGTTACAGCAATAATCACCCCAACAAACAATTAAAGTCCCAAAAAGACAGCCAATCAATAAAGCAAAGAAGACTGATGCTTTACCTTGATGAGAGCCAGTGTTAGCATCTTAAGTATGAGTAATTTTCAAAATGAGAACATCTTTAAGCGTATTAGTTCGCCTCAAGAAATTGGGACACTCATAAGTTCTTTTTTACCTGCGAAAGTAGAATTGGTCTGCAAAATTGGCAAAGATACTGTCTTTAAAACTGCTCTTTATTATGCGGACAACTCCTATATGAAAGGAAAATTGCAAAGTGATATAATTGCCAATCACACTCAGGGAGAAGTTATTGGCACTTTTGCGCTAAATGCAGATAAATTTTATTTTGTTAGTAAATTTCAAATCAAAAAGTCTGAACAGGCTGTAGTCATAGAAACACCAAGAGTATTTTTTCAATTACAACGCAGACAACACTACCGACTCAAGATTCCAGACTCTTATAACGCTAATGTGATTTTAAAGATTGCAAATCAAGATATGAAAGACATTAGTGGACATATTTCTGATCTCAGTGTTGGTGGATGTCGCTGCTTATTTGATATTCAAAACTTAATCTTTAAGTTAGATGATGATCTAACAGGTACGATACAAGTTCAGGGACGAGAGCCAATTGCTTTTAAAGGAGCAATTAAATACATCCAAGGCAACACTGTAGGAATTGAATTTACGCCTTTTACTCCAGCTCTAGAAAGCCGAGTATTCGCACTCACCATGGATCTCCATAAAGAATTTTTCTCTCTTTTAAAATAGAAAACTGCGATCACTCACTGTCAGTGTCTACAGCAAGAGGCCCTTGCGTGGACTTACTTCTGCTGGACTGGAAAGCGCACCGGGGCTGGGTTCGGGTGAAGATGACTTCATTTCGTGGAGTGCACCCATCCATGGGTTCACCACCATGTCCCCTGCGGGGCCAACGCCTCCGGCTTGG
>JBKHVM010000058.1:0-14475 GCA_046570065.1 Bdellovibrionia bacterium | reverse complement strand
ACTCATCATTCACCTACAAACATACCCGAGATACAACGGGTATCGTTAGCAAAGTTATAGAAAGGAGCATTACCAAGTCTCTGTAAAACTGTACTATTTGCAGTACCAATTCGCTCAGGATAAACTCTAAACTTTTCGATTGAATAATTTGCTACAGTGGTCGCATTACTCACTGCTGTCGCCACAAATAAAGTGTTATTACTTTGATCAAGATACATCTCAGAAACTCCATAGAGGAGATAACCGTAAGTTGCTGGGTACGCATTCGCATCATAAATTTTTTGAGGGTTCGATATCGTGTTTGTTGTTTCATTAATGTCGTAAGCATAAATACTATTTAAATCAACTG
This sequence comes from Bdellovibrionia bacterium, assembly GCA_046570065.1. Taxonomy (GTDB): domain Bacteria; phylum Bdellovibrionota; class Bdellovibrionia; order Bdellovibrionales; family Bdellovibrionaceae; genus JBKHVM01. The sequence goes on along the minus strand of JBKHVM010000058.1, from coordinate 14,126 downwards.
CCGTCGAATTACCTGCATAGGCCACAAAAAGCTTATTATTAATTCGATCATAGGCCATAGCAGATGGAAAAGCAGTCGCCACTGGTGCTGCCTGCGCCGTGAGACATGCTGTCCCCCCAGTAGCTGAAAATATACCAATTCTATTTTGCGATGCTGCCGCATGAATGAAAACAAAATTACCATTGTTTAACTGAAGTACTTTTGAAATTAATGTCGTCGAAGTATTACAGGGAGCAGCTGTAGGATTGATGTAGGGAGCACCAATACGCGCATTGGAAGCATTAATATATTCGAGAGCAGATGACTTACTTATAACAAAATCACCATTATTCAATCTGATAAAGCTACGAAGTGGAGTGCTAAGTGCAGTTGTATTGTTTGAAAAAATTGAACGTGCCCAGCTATTTTTTTCAATTTTTTCCAATCGTCTTAATCCAGCAGTGGTCGTGTTTTCAATAAGTGCATAGAAATAATCTTTACTACCATCAACTATATAAGCTGGGGAGTCTCCATAATTAGCAGGAGTTGCAAAATAATCAGCAATAACCTGATCGAATTTTCCATTATTTTTATTAACTCTAAATATCAGATTAGAAGAGGTAATATTGGTAAATGTAGTATTATTTCCTGAATAACAGCTGTTCCTGACCCCGGTTTGATTTGGACACCCACCCCAGGGGGTCTTTATGGAAGCAACGCCCAATAAGCGGAAACATTTTACACAGGAAAAGAAGCGATCCATCATCAATGAGCACTATTCCCAGGGAATTTCCTTTCCAGTGCTTGCCAGGAAATACGGGGTTCATGCTATCACTCTCTATAGCTGGAAGAGGCAAATGAACCACAAAAAAGATGAATCACCAATCGATCTTGAATATATCCAAAAACTCATTGAGGAGAACGACAAACTCAAGGGCGAAGTTCAGACGTTGAAAGCCAAAGTTGGTGATTTAACGATCAAGAACGACATCCTGAAGGATGGTCTTGAGATCGTTCAAAAAAAAGCGATTTTAAAAGCACTGCAACCGCAAAAGAAGTCAAAGCGCTTGATCGGTATGAAGTAACCCACATCGCTGAAGCCCTCGAAGTAAGTCGAAGTTCACTTTATTATGAACCAGTTTCTCAGGAGGAAATTGGAATGCCACGCTTTTATCAAAAATCAGAAGATCAGATTATTTTAGAAGAAATCAAGAGTGTGATCGCAATGAGAGCGACCTACGGCTATCGCCGAGTGACAACTATGGTAAACCGCAAGAGAGCCGAAGAAGGTCGCAACAAAATCAATCGCAAACGTGTTCAGCGGGTCATGCGAATGAACGGACTATCGCTGTCACAGACGATACCGGAACAGAGGCGCCCCCACACGGGGGTCGTCATGACGATGTTCCCGAACCTTCGATGGTGTTCAGATGGGATGGAAATTCGTTGTTTTAATGGCGACAAAGTCTTTGTGGCTTTTGCCTTGGACTGCTGTGATCGAGAAGCCTTTGCCTATGTCGCCAGGACGGAGCCATTGTCAGCCGATGATATCGAAGAGCTTATGGTCAAGGCCGTAGAGAAAAGGTTCGGCGAATCTTTAAGATGTCCACGTGAAATCCAGTGGCTGTCAGATCGAGGTTCGATTTATCGAGCGAAGTCCGTACAGGATCTAGGTAGGCATTTAAATCTGACGTGTTGTTACACCAGAGCCTATAGCCCCGAATCGAACGGCATGGCCGAAGCCTTTGTTAAAACAATCAAGAGGGACTACGTTTACCAGGCCGACTGCGACAGTGCGGCGACTGTCCTTAAGCTATTGCCAAAATGGTTTGCAGATTATAACCACGTCGCTCCGCACTCAGCACTTGGCATGAGAAGTCCGGTCGAGTACAAGGAGTCCGTGAACCTTTAACCGTGTCCAAAAAATCGGGGGTCACTCCACAGCGCCCAGCTGCTACATAGAGGTAGCCGCCACCCGAAGTATCACCAAAGGCTTCATCTTCAGGCTCTGGCACTTCAGCACAGCTGCATACAATTAGACTTGAAATAACTAAAACCAAAAATTTTCTCACGAACTAATTATCGGCTCGCCTGTTAAAATATCTTATTTGTCTAAAGACTAGTTATCTCAAAAAAATTCATCTTCTGCCATTAAATAGCAGCCCTTTCGTTTACAATTTTAGGACCAAGGGTGAGTTGAATTGCTTTAGAAAGCTGCTCTTGATGAAAAGGTTTAGTAAGAAAATCATTCATTCCCGCTTTAAAGCACTGCTCTTTCACTTCAACAAATGCGTTAGCAGTGAGTGCAATGATAGGCAATGTTGCTTTTATTGTCCCGCTTTTTTGTTAGACGTACTTTTGACGCGGCCATTTAGAGTATGATTAACTGCCTTGTGTGTCCGTCAAGGAGAAGCAGATGACAGAAGATCAAAACAGTGGACGTAAAAGATATTCCCCTGAAGAAAAGTTTAAGATCGTAAAGGAACAACTGACAACAAAAACTTCTGTCAGTGAGATTTGCAAGAAGTATGGCATTTCGCCTGGCAACTTCTATAACTGGCAAGAAATTTTTTTTTGCTGGCGCCATGGCTGGGTTTGACAAAAAACGCGGACCACAACCTTCGTCGACAAAAAGCGATGAAAAGGTTGAGCAGCTCGAGTGCGAAGTAAATCGCATGAAAGATGTCATCGCGGAAATTACTGCTGAATACGTCGCCTTTAAAAAAAGCAATCGAGATGGCCTTATCGGTAGTTCCCCCGGAACATCGACGTTTTGTTTTTGATGATTTTACCCAGCAGGTTGCTCGAACACGAGTTTCTGTCGATGACCTGCTGTCATTTTACGACATCAAGAAGAGCACCTACTACGGTTGGTTCGACGAAGATGGTTCGTTCAAAGAAGCCAAGCCTCGAACGCCCGTAAATGATCGCAAGATCCTTCCTGCCGAGGTTGAGGCGGTCATCGCATATCGTAAATTACACTCTGATATTGGCTACAGAAAACTCGCATGGCAAATGGTAGATGAGAATGTCGCCTGCCTTAGCGAAACCGCTGTTTACAACATTTTATCAGAGCACAAGATGCTTAGTGGCTGGCAACCAACTCCAGGGGCTCCCGCTGAAAAAGAATATCGCCATAAACCCAAGTATCCACACCATCATTGGCACACGGATATCGCATATATAAAAGTCCAAGGTGTATTTTATTTTCTGATTATGATGTTGGATGGGTACTCGCGCTTTGTTCTCGACTGGGAACTCATGCCAGACATGTTGGGCAATTCTGTTGAAAACTTCGTTCAGCGTGTGAAGGAGAAGTATCCCCATGCGAAGCCTCGACTTATCAACGACAACGGTTCGCAGTTTATATCATTAGACTTTAAGCGACTGTTAGAAAAATTAGAAATCCAACAGGTCTTTACCCGTCGCAATCACCCGCAAACCAACGGAAAAATCGAACGTTTAAACGGCACGATCAAGAGCGAAGCCATTCGTCCCAACTCACCATCAACGTATCAAAAAGCGTGGAATATTTTAAACAAGTACTCATACGAATACAACTATCAGCGGTTGCATGCTGGGATCAGCTACTTGCGTCCTGCTGACATGTTCTTCGGTCGCGGCACCAAAATCTCGTCAGAGCGTGGGAAAAACTTTCAAGTGCGAGAAAGAGCCGTAAGGAGATGAATAGAAAAAATTGGAGTGAAAAAACTATCCACTAAACTTCTGCGTTAAGAGTCTGACGAGAAAAAAGCTAGACACAACCAATTCTATACATTCTCGTAACTTAAATGGTCTTTTTTCTAAAACTAATTTTCCAGCCTCAATTTTGGAAAAATCCAATATATCGTTAATTATCGACAAGAGAAACTCACCTGACTGATCATTATCGAAAAGCCGATCCCTTTGGAATATTTTGAATCTAAATTCAAAACAGTAATGGATGAAGGACATAGCCTCTTGCGCATTAAAAACAATTACCAACAGGTCAGTGAGCTCTTGGGGACTCGCAAAGCAAAGGAAACTGCGTTCATTCGTGACTACCTTGCTACAGTAGAAGCAAATCGTTTGCTGAGAAAAGCTAACTAGTCTCAATGAAAACCTTCCATTGAGACAATTTGTCTCCTTTGTTCCTTTTTATTAAACGAGTTTAATTTGAAGTGGCATCCTTTTTGAAATAGAAAAGGATGTAGGGGGTAAAATGAAAGCTCGTTTAAAAGACAATATGACTCGTGCCTTAGTTACAATTAAAAAAAGTGCAAAAACTTCAGATGCTCATAAGCTGATGTTAAATAATTGGATTCGCCATCTTCCAGTGGTTGATGACAGTGGTGAATACATTGTTGGCATGCTTTCAGACCGAGATCTTATGAGATCACCAAGCTTGGAAAAGCAAGTCGGTGAACTTATGAGTAGCCCAGTGAGAACTTTTGATATGGATACTCCCCTTAAAAAAGTGGTTCAATCTATGATCGATGAAAAGCTCTCAGCATTTATTGTGATGAGATCTGATGAAGTCGCAGGGATAGTAACTACTGAAGATATGTTGTTGCTTTTGTCTCAATACTTAAACGAAGAAGAAAGCCCAAAGGCTATTTTAGGAGAGTTTCTAGTTAATCCTATATTTCAAGGATCAGTACACACTCTCAGTCAAGCTGGTATCTAATCTACCCTCACAGAGCTCACTTCCAGTGAGATCTTCTTTTATAAATTTCTACCCATTTTAAGAATAATTGATCTATTCTCAGCTCCTGCTGAGCGTGGTTAATAACGGAATCAAGTTTGTTATCAAAACTTCCACAAGAGCGAATGACTGCAAATTGATTTAAGTCATTTTTAATATTGATTGAAATACCGTGCCGGCTTACCCCTTTTTCAATTCTCAACCCACAAAAAACAATTTTTCCAGTGCTGGTAAACAAACCAGCACCTCGTTCATCGTGGCGTGTCTCTATAGAAAACTCTTGAAGAAGAAACTCTTGAGACACATTCAATAAAATATTAACAAAGTCTTTCACTCCCACATTAAGAGCCCTTAGAGGGACTACGGGATAAATAACAAGCTGTCCAGAGTTGTGTAGAGTTGCTTGCCCTCCACGATCTGTCGCAATTATGGGGATATCTGTTTCAGTTTTAAGGTCAATAGATACGTCCGCACGTTTACCCAGAGTGATAACAGCAGGATGTTCACAACCTAAGATGCGAACTTCTTGATCTCGACAAGTCTCTTCCCACGCTTCTTGCTGAGAAATGAGACCCAAATCATACTTAATAGAACCTAGCCAGATGACCTTCATTACCTAGTAAAGCTCAACACGATCGTTCTCTCTGAAGCCACTCCCTGAATGTATAACCGCAATGGCTCCATCAACACCAAAATAGGAAATCACTTCTAGTGTCCCCTTTAGGCGCCCTTGAACTTTACCTAAATGTCCACCTGACTCTGGATCATAAATGTCATCACCATCTTCAGTCACGCGAAGAAGATCGCCAATTTGGATTCCTGAAACTCTCCCCACATTCAAAAAAAGACGATCTCCGTTAATTGCGGCAATTCTACCCTCCCAAGTTACTCGGTCTAAAGAGCCCACAATTTGCTGAGAAAACTCAAGAAAAGCATCTTTAACCAAAACCCTAATCAACTCTGGGTTATTCTCAATAAATCGATCACTCTCTACTCTTTCGGCAACACGGATATTTTTTTGTTCCAAACTAACTGTCTTGATCGTATTAAAAACTTCTTTATGAGTTCTAGTATTCATTACGCGAATTTGCGCAACCACTTCAAAGGTAGTGGTAAGGTTTCTCACCAAACCAATATTGTCCGATGACCTAGCAACTCTTACATCTAAAAGCTTTCCTTCGATGATAGCATTAGCACCAATATTTTTTGCATTCTTAGAAATCTCTTCGAGTTTATAACCTTGATCATTTTTTAAATTCTCGAGATCCATTTTAAGATCGCTATTTTGAATGACCACAAACTCGCCACCTTTTTGCAAGTCTAGCAATAAAGCACGGCGAGCATCTTCCACTAACTGACTTGTTTTCTTACCTGAAACATCCAAAAAGGGAAGCACCATCAAACGCTTTCGAACACCCATGTCGTCACCACTTTTAACGACTGAATCATCCACAATTGTCCGTTTCAAAGAAGGAGTTGTGCGATCAAATGTCGTACAAGCTTGAAGACTCAATATCACAGCCGATAAAAAGAATAATTTAAACATTTATACCTCAAAAACTAATTAAATAAGCATCATTTTCAGAAAGTACAGCGCTGACTTTTTTTCCATTGAAAGTTAGCTGTTGTATCGTATTCTTAAATTCTTTTACTGTTAATTTTGTTTTCACTTTGAAACTAAACTGTTGAGAGCTGATCTCCTGTTCGGTGACATTAGCTCTATTATTAAAAAGACTTACAACATTACTCAAAAACTCTTCTCTTTGTAATTTAGAAAGATTATGTTTCATTCTCACAAGGTAAACATTTTCATTTTCGGCCTTTTGTGCTGGATCTACATGAGGAATAAAATCTGCCAAAGAAAGCAAATGTTTATGTGGGTTTTCAATTCCGAGAACCTCTGATGGGACATTGATTATTTTCTCAGCCAGCACGTTCAGATTCTTTGCATTGTATAATTTTAAATTACCAAAAAGTCCTTTTTGCAAGCCAGGCGATGCTTCATAATGAAGCTTTCCGGTGAGAATGTAATTCACAGAAAACAAAGTACGCAACTCCGTCAGGTCTGTTTTTGTCAAAGAGCTCTTGCCATACTTTTTACTCAAAATTTTATGCAAGTTTCGCTCTTTAGGATTCAGTACAAAATAACCAAGCTCTTCTAGTTGTTTTTCAAATTCTGACAGCTGGATCAACAAAAATTTACCGTGGATACTATCTTGATCTTTTGATTGTCTTTCAAACTCACTCTCAAACCAAGTATTGTAAAAAACCAAACCTGTCATTTCGATTAATAACAGCAATGACGATTCTTTTGTCTCAGTCTTTTTATGATTTATTGATGAGTTGCCAGCACTAACTTGCCCCTGAGCAAAATTAATACCTACTATCAAAGTTAAGATAAAGAAAAGGCATCTCATCATGCAGTCAGAATAACACCTGAAGAGTTACCCAAGCAACCTACTAGACTTGATTATTAAGCTCTAATTTCAATAAAATTTGTTGTACCAAATTGCGCTTGAATATCTTCAAATAGATTACTGTTAACTATTAAACCCTTAATCTCATCACTTTCAATGGTAACCTTTCGATGATACTCATCTAATACCAACTGCAAATAAACCGGTATAGTACCTTGGTAAGAGCTTAATATTTGATACAATCTTGGATACTCTTCACTTTGCAATTGTCCTAAGTTAAACGTAATTGCTTTAGCCTTATTAAGACTTTCCTCTAGGAGACTGATCGTCTCCACTATAACTTTAGGATTTCCTTCTGCAACCTCAAGGGAGCCATAAATAAGCACAGGCCGCTCTTCTTTTAAGCTGAACTCATATTTTGCAAAAGTATCAGGAAAGATAACCAATTCGCAGGAACCCGTCAGATCTTCGATTTTACCGAAAGCCATACGAGTTCCCTTTTTGGTGATTAACTCTCGCACTTCAGAAATTAACCCCACAACGGTGACTTTCTTTTTCTGTGCCTCTCGCTGCGCACGCCAATCCAGTTTTTTATTTTTTTCCTGCTGTTCAGGGCTCTGACCTTGCTCTTCGAGTTTAGAATAATAGGCGGGAAGATCTGCCACAGAAGCTGAAGTAAATACCTGTGCCAAACTTTCGTAACCTTTTAAAGGGTGATCTGATAAGTAGAATCCTAGTACTTCTTTCTCGTGAGAGAGAGTCTGGGTTCGCGACCATGGCTTAGTGGACTCAATAACAACTGTAGACTCAGAGCTAGGACCTAAATCAAACAATGAGGATTGCCCTAACTCTCGATCTTTCATGAGCCCTTGGGCTCGCTCTAAATACTTTTGATAGCCATTCAATAGTTGAGCTCTATGATACCCAAAACCATCAAGAGCACCTGCTTTAATTAAGCACTCCACAACTTTTTTATTTACACGGCGTAAATCTATCGTATTAAAAAATTCATCTAAAGAACTAAACTTTTTTTCCGGCAAAGACTGTCGAGCTTCAATGATAGCTTCAACAGCAGACTGTCCAACACCTTTGATTGCCCCAAGACCAAAATAAATCTCATCACCGTGAACATCAAAAAGATAACTTGAAAAATTAACGTGAGGAGAACGAACTAACAGATCATGTTTTGCAGCATCTTTCGAGTACTTTACGATCTTATCAGTGTCAGAAAGTTCTGTAGAAAGTAAAGCAGCAAAAAACTCTGCAGGATAATGGCATTTCAACCACGCTGTTTGTAGTGTAATTACAGAATAAGCTGCGGCATGGGATTTATTGAATCCATAGTCAGCAAATTTGTACATAAGATCAAAAAGTTCATCTGACTTTTTAGCGTCATAACCTTTCTCAAGCGCTCCTTTCATAAAACGCTCTCGATGACGATCCATTTCCTCTTTGATCTTCTTACCCATGGCTCGGCGGAGCATATCTGCTTCTCCGAGAGAATACCCTGCAATTCTAGAAGCAATGCCCATAACTTGCTCTTGGTAGACCATGATACCATAGGTTTCAGATAGAACCTCTTCAGTATCTTGAATAAGGTATTCAACTGGAGATCGACCGTGTTTACGATCCGTAAACTCGGGAATATTGGCCATTGGACCTGGTCGATAGAGCGAAGTGATCGCTGTAATATCGGCAAACGAAGAAGGTTTTATTTTTCGAGTGGCATCGGTGATACCCTCTCCTTCGAATTGGAAGATCCCAGCAGTATCCCCCTTAGACATCATCTCAAATACTTCCTGATCATTCATCGGAATCAATCGTGTTGATACTTTTTTACCACGATTTTTTTCGATCAGCTTAAGAGCATGATTGATATGAGTAAGAGTTTTTAAACCCAAGAAGTCGAACTTAATCAAACCAATTTTTTCAGCATGTTTCATATCATACTGAACAACTTGTTCGCCATCTGCCCCTTTATAGAGAGGTGAATGTCTTACTAACTGACCATCAGCGATAATCACACCCGCAGCATGAATGCCAGCGTGACGAACCATCCCCTCAATTCTTTGAGCTAAATCCATTAATGTGGCCACTGTTGGATTGGTGTCCATCATTTCAGTAATTCGTGGTTCAGTTTCTAAAGCTTCTTTTAAAGTGATACCTAGTTTTTCTGGAATTAATTTAGTTACTGCATCAACTTCCGGAAACGTCATACCTAAAACACGCCCGACATCCTTGATTGCAGCGCGAGCTTGTAGTTTTCCATAAGTAATAATCTGTGCGACTGACTCTTGACCGTATTTTTGAGTCACGTACTGAATAACCTCTTGACGACGGTCTTGACAAAAATCGATATCAAAATCTGGCATAGAAATACGCTCTGGATTTAGAAATCGCTCAAAAAGTAAAAAGTTTGGTACAGGATCTAAATCCGTAATTTTTAGAGAGTACGCAACTAAGGAGCCTGCTCCAGATCCCCGCCCAGGTCCCACTGGGATATCATTCTCTTTAGCCCAATTAATAAAATCTTGAACGATCAAAAAGTAACCGTTAAAACCCATGCGATCAATAATGCTTAATTCATAATCTAAACGAGAATAATAATCCGGTTTTCTTTCTTCAGTGATAGGTTCACCACGATCTGCTAACTCAACAAATCGCTCTTCTAGACCTTCTCGAGACTTAATAGCAATTTCTTCCTTAAGACTGCGGCCTTGTTCGGTAGGAAAGGTTGGCAAGTGATAGACTGGCTTTCCCTGCTCATCTTTTACTTTAAACTTAACATCACAGCGCTCTGCGATCTCAAGAGTTTTTGCTATAGCATCTGGTCGATCAGAAAAGAGACTCTCCATCTGCTCTGCAGATTTAAAGTAGAACTCACTAGAACCCAAACGGTACCGTGATTCATCGCTCAAGGTTTTATTGCTACCGATACATATCAATACTTCTTGTGCTAGTTGGTCATCAGGGGTCATGTAATGCACATCATTGGCCGCAACTAATGGCACCCCAGTAATACGAGAAGCTTCATCAAGAAACTTATTAATTTGATTCCACTCAGAAACACCCGTTCGACAAGTCTCTAAGTAGAGACGATCATCAAATATTGCTTTAAGATCTTGAATCTTTTTAAGGGCAGCATCAGGCCCTTCCCGCAAGAATGTATCTGGCACTTCTCCACGTAAGGATCCCGTCAAACAAATGATATCTTTACTATACTCTTTAAGAACTTCGTAATCGATACGAGGCTTCCAGTAGAAGCCCTCTTGATAGCCGATTGTTGAAAGCTTACAAAGGTTTTGATAACCCTCTGTGGATTGTGCAATGAGCACCAACCGTTTGGGCCCCAACTGCACTTGATCTCGATCTTGCTTTTTTTCATGACGAGAACCTGGAGCCATATAAGCATCAAAACCAAGAATGGGTTTTACTCCATTATCTTTGCAGGCAAAATAAAACTCTACCGCACCAAACATGTTGCCATTGTCAGTTAAGGCCACAGCCGGCATTTTAAGTTCAGCAGCTTTTTTTGCTAACTTTTTTACTCGAATTGCAGCTTCAAGAAGTGAGTACTCAGAATGGACATGTAAATGAACAAAAGACATGCCCCTACACTAGACCAAAAAAGCCCCAGAGAGACCCATTTTCACTCTGTGTCATAGGAAATATATTCTCTATTTAAGAGGGAATTCAGCTCAAATTCCTATTCCCACTCAATAGTTCCAGGCGGTTTAGAAGTCACATCGTAGACAACTCGATTTATACCTTTGACTTTATTGGTAATTCGATTTGAAACCTCCCGCAACTCTTCAAAAGCAAACGGGTACCAATCGGCAGTCATACCATCAAAACTAGTTACTGCTCTTAGAGCTAAAACTTGTTCGTAAGTACGACCATCCCCCATAACGCCCACAGAATGAATTGGCAAAAGGACTGCAAATGCCTGCCAAATTTTTCCGTATAGATTTTTTTCTCGCAAAAAGTCGATATAAACTTTATCAGCTTCACGGAGAATGAATAGTTTTTCAGCGGTAATTTCTCCCACCACACGTATCGCTAAACCTGGCCCTGGGAAAGGGTGACGCCAGATTAGATTTTCTGCTAAACCGAGTTTTAAACCTAGGCGTCTCACTTCATCTTTAAAAAGCTCACGCACAGGTTCAAGCAACTTCAACTTCATTTTTTCCGGTAAGCCACCAACATTATGATGGGATTTAATAGTAACGCTAGCTCCATTAGGAGAAACAGACTCAATAACATCAGGGTAAAGAGTTCCCTGAGCCAGCCACTTAATTTTATCACGAGAATCAATAGCTTTCTCAAAGACTTCAATAAAGACCCTGCCAATTGTTTTTCTCTTTATTTCTGGATCTGAAACACCATGCAGAGCTTGTAAAAACTCCTGAGAAGCATCCACGGGTTTGATGTTCAATCCCAAACCCTGATAAGCCTTTAGAACTTCCTCGTACTCTCCTTTACGCAGAAGTCCATTGTTCACAAAAATGCAATGAACTCTCTCAGCACCTAAAACTTGTGTGAGCAAAGTTGCAACCACAGTGCTATCAACTCCGCCAGATAGACCGACTAGGACATGATCATCGGGTTGCACTTTCTCGAGAATATCATTCTTTAGCTCTTGAATGAGATCATCCATTTTCCAATTTTGCGAAGCTTTTGCCATATTTCTTGCAAAATGCAGTAGGATTTTTTCTCCTTGCTGAGTGTGAGCAACCTCTGGATGAAATTGCACTGCCAGTGCTCTTTCTTGATAGCCCATAGCTGCTGGATGACCACTTTCAGAATGTGCGTACAACTCCCAACCTTCAGGCAACTTATCGACAAAGTCACCATGTGACATCCAAACCTTTTGTGATCCCCCCACTTCGGGTAAAGTATGATCCCAAGTAACTTGATTAAAACCATACTCACGATGCTCAGCTTTACTTACTTTTCCGCCCAAAGAGTACGATAAGAGCTGCATTCCATAACAGATACCCAACAAAGGATAATCCTGAAGCAATTCTTTTAGATCAGAGCGCTGAGGACTATTTTCTTCATACACTGAGTGAGGTCCACCGCTAAGTATAATCCCATAGGGATGATGCTTGCGAATTTCTTCAGTAGAAATATTAAAAGGTCTAATCTCCGTATAATAACCTAACTCACGCAAACGACGGGCAATCAATTGCGTTAACTGAGAACCAAAATCTAAGATCAAAATTCCTCGTGGGTGCGACATTCTTAAAACTCCACTCTGTAGTTGGGAGCTTCTTTAACAATACTAACATCATGCACATGAGATTCTTTTAACCCCTGAGCCGTAATTTGCACAAATTGCGACCTCGCCTGCAACTCTTCAACAGAGCTGGCCCCAACGTAACCCATACCACTTTTTAGGCCACCAATAAGTTGATGTAAAATTGCAGAAGCACTTCCTTTGTAAGGAACCTTTCCTTCGATACCTTCTGGAACTAACTTATCATCATCTGTGACATCCATCTGACCATAGCGATCTCGAGATCCCTTACTCATGGCCCCTAGACTTCCCATGCCACGATACAGTTTATAAGTACGCCCTTGGAACAATATCGTCTCACCGGGCGACTCCTCTGCTCCAGCAAGCAAGTTACCGATCATCACGGTATTAGCTCCGAGAGCAAGAGCTTTAGTAATATCTCCAGAATACTTTATGCCTCCGTCAGCGATAATAGTTTTACCTAAACTTTTGGCTTTTTTAGAACACTCCATAATCGCAGAAATTTGTGGCATGCCAACACCGGCAACTACACGTGTGGTGCAAATACTGCCCGGCCCCACTCCGACTTTTACAACATCAGCTCCTGCATTCATCAGCGCTTCAACAGCTTCAGGAGTGACCACATTCCCTGCCACAATTGTCAGATCTTTATATTTTGCTGAAAGCCACTTCACCATTTCAATTACATTTTTTGAATGACCGTGGGCCGTATCTACACAAATTACATCTACACCAGCACCAAGAAGCGCTTCTGCACGCATTTGCGAGTCAGCTCCCACACCAATAGCAGCACCGACAAATAAGCGACCATGGCTGTCCTTCGTTGCTTGGGGATAGTTACGAGCTTTTTCTATATCTTTGATCGTGATTAAACCTTTTAGTTTTCCGTTCTTATCAACAACTGGAAGTTTCTCAATCCTATATTTCTGCAATATCTTTTTTGCTTGTTCGAGAGTAGTTCCAACTTCTGCTGTGACTAATTTCTCTTGAGTCATGAGATTCTTAATCGGCTGATTGAAGTTTTCTTCAAAACGAAGATCTCTATTGGTCAAAATACCTACAAGCTTACCATCCACAGTTACTGGTACACCACTGATTGAATATTTACTCATGATCTCTAACGCTTCAGACACCAACTGATCTGGCCCTAAAGTAATGGGGTCCATAATCATGCCACTCTCATATTTTTTTACTTTTTCAACTTCAAGAGCCTGTCGTTCAATTTCGAGATTTTTATGAATGACACCAAACCCACCCAATTGGGCCATAACACGAGCAACTTTATTTTCTGTTACTGTATCCATCGCCGCCGAGAGAATAGGCGTATGGAGATGTCGTCCTTTTGCAAAGTAGGACTTCGTCTGCACCTCTGTTGGTACAATTTCTGAGTACTGAGGAATGAGAAGAATGTCGTCAAAAGTTAAAGCAAGTTCATTTAAAAAACGGCTGGCCATGGTCGTCACCTCGTTGTTTAAATTATTGTCTAAACAATAAGGGCATCTGACTACGCGTAACGCGGTGCTATTCGTACCAGCTCTTATAGAGTAAATAGTTATCAGCCGATTGATCTAAAAAGCGAATTTCTTCTTCCGTTAGAGGACGCTTCACTTTGGCCGGTCTGCCAATGATAAGAGAGCGAGGCGGAAAGACACTCCCCTCTGTAACTAAGGAACCTGCTCCCACAATAGACTCTTCACCTATTTCAGCTTGATCCATAATGATAGATCCCATTCCAACCAAGGACTTTGCCCCAATGCGACACCCGTGCAACATAACTAAATGGCCA